>JAZUII010000013.1:0-75738 GCA_045642105.1 Anaerovoracaceae bacterium
AGTGTGTATGTTACATGCGCCGACGGTACAGAAAAGACAGTCCCCTACGAAGAAGGAATTGACAGAACAGAGTATTTTGTTGCTCTTTCTAACATAGATGAACAGAATCTTTTAATTTCGGTCTATGCAAAGAGCCGAAATGTAGGTAAAGTAATAACTAAGGTTAAACACAACAGCTATCAGAATCTGGTAGACAATCTCGGCCTCAGTGAACTGATAATGCCGAAAGAGATTGCCGCTCAGACTGTAGCGGAATATATAGACATTATTTCGGTAAAATAGAATGAATTACAACACAATTTGCAACGTAATAGGAAAGGTTCTCAAGCTCGAAGCAGGATTTCTTGTCCTGCCGATGATTGTAGCCGCTATATATAAAGAAGATATGCTGCCATTCGTGGCAGCTATTATTACGGCATTGCTCATCGGATTGCTGCTTACCAGTTTTTTCAAAGATGACAGCGGAGTAATTCTCCTGCGAGACGGATATGCCATTGTATCTTTTGCCTGGATATCCATTGCGCTCATTGGAACAATTCCGTTCATGGTCAGCGGAGAGATTCCGGACTTCTTTGACGCTTTCTTTGAAATGGTAAGTGGATTCACAACTACAGGAGCATCAATACTCACAGATGTAGAATCTATGAGCCGCGGCCTGCTCTTCTGGAGAAGCTTCAGCCACTGGATCGGCGGTATGGGAATCCTTGTTTTTATTATGGCTATCTCCCTGCGAACACCGGGACGTTCAGCCAACATACTTAGAGCAGAGATGCCGGGACACAGCATTGACAAGCTCGTGCCCAGAACAACAAAGACAGCAAGTATTCTCTACATTGCTTATCTCGCACTTACAGCTATCGAGATTATCTTCCTGCTTGCCGGCGGAATGCCTGTATTTGACAGCGTCGTTCACACGATGGGTACAGCTGGTACCGGCGGTTTCGGAATAAAAGCTGACAGCATAGGCTCCTACTCAGCCTACCTGCAGTGGGTAATAGCAGTATTCATGCTCCTCTTCGGAGTCAACTTCAACTATTACTACCTTGTAATCTTCAAGCAGGGTGACCAGGTTCTCAAATCCAACGAACTCCGCTGGTACTTGAGAATCGCAGCCGGAGCAACAGTTCTGATTTCTACAATCATATACAGACAATACGGCAATATCGGCGACACCGTAAGAAACGCATTCTTTCAGGTTTCATCGATTATGACTACAACCGGCTATTCAACAACGGATTACAATCTGTGGCCTAGCCAGGCAAAAGGACTGATATTCATGCTCCTCTTCGTCGGCGGCTGCATCGGCTCCACAGCCGGAGGTCTCAAGATTTCCAGACTGGTAATCCTCTGGCAGGCCTTCAAGAACCACCTGAAGAACGCCCTTAATCCGCGTGTTGTCAGAACAGTACATCTGAACGGCAAGAACCTCGATGAAGGTTCCTCTGTAAAAGTTCTTCTCTATGTGATGCTCTATCTGGCAATCATACTCGTTGGTTTTGTAATTATCAGTTTCGAACCGTTCGGTTTCGAGACAAACCTGACTGCAGTAATCGCCTGCATGAGTAATGTCGGACCTGGACTCGGAGCGGTCGGTCCTGCAGGCAGCTTTGCAGCATACTCGGATTTCAGCAAATTTGTACTTTCCATAATCATGCTGATAGGAAGACTTGAAATCTATCCAATCTTCGCAATTCTCGCACCGGTAAGACGCGGAAGAATATAACGCCAATCTGTATCCTCTTTACTGTACACGGGAAGCAGTTCAAAAGGCGAAAGAAGGAGCTGTCACACTAACGAAATCAGTCGTTAGAAGCGACAGCTCCTTTCATTTCCAATTGTCAATCTTATACTCAATTCACGCAAAGGTGATTGCCAGCTGCAGTTCTAAAGTATTCTTCTTTTGAATAGTAAACTTTAGAACAAATCCACTTCTGTTACAAATTATATCCATCCATACGATTTATTATTAATAATAGTTCTGAAGAATCTTTATTCTCATCGCTATTCTACAGAACTCAACTCGCGTTTTTCATCATTTGCAAACTGTTCCCCGCCTATAACGAGCTATAACGAACGAATTTTCTAAAGAATCACCGCTCATTTACATATTCTACAGAACTCAAGCTGGCAACAGGGTTTAATTCCTTTCATATTAAACAAAAGTTAAATAGCCCATTATACAAGCTCCAGAAGATCCCAGACTCTGTCTATCCTGTGATCCGCCATGAATCCCATAGCCTCGATACTCTCAACATCCAGCGGATGGCTCCAGCCGATGAGCACCGTATCGACTCCCGCATTATTGCCGCAACCGATGTCGAACTTCGTATCGCCAATCATAATGCAGTCTTTCTTTTCGATTGTGCAGCCAAGCTTCTCCTCCATCTGATCAATTGCCATAAGAAGCGGAGCCGGATCCGGCTTGTGCGCAGACACGTCGTCGCAGGTGATGATTACATCGAAATACCCGCGAGCTTTAAGACTGTCAAGGTATGCAAAAGTGGTAGCTTTTGTTCTCGATGTAACAACCGCCAGTCTGTATCCTCGCTTCAGCAGTTCTTCGAGGAGCTCCGGCATGCCGTCAAAAAGTCTCACTCTTCCCCAGCAGTTCGCATCCTGATAGTCACGATACACCTCGATTGCTTCTTCTACATCCGCTTCAGGGAAAAAATTATGTGCGGTGTATCTGATTGTCTCTCCAAAAGTCTTTAGTATTGTCTCGCGGTCTATCTCATGTCCAAGATAGTGCATCGCTGTTGCGTTCCATGAATCCACGATGATGTCGTTGGTGTTCAGCACTGTCCCGTCAAAATCAAAGAAAATGTATGGTTTCTTCATCTAAGTCCCTTCTGTTGTATCTCTATTTAACACTCGCATCCTGTGAAAGCTTCGCGCGGATGAAAGCATCGATGTTTCCGTCCATAACCGACTCCACATTCGTAACCTCGGCACCCGTACGGGTGTCTTTTACCATCGTGTACGGCTGGAAAACATAATTCCTGATCTGCGAGCCCCATGTCGCCATATTCATATCGCCCCTGAGCTCGTTGAGGTTCTCCTTGTGTTCCTGCTCCGCAATCTGTGTAAGCTTCGACGCAAGAATTTTCATCGCTACCTCGCGGTTCCTGATCTGCGACCTCTCGTTCTGGCATGTTACCACAATTCCTGTAGGCAGGTGTGTGATTCTTACCGCCGAGTCAGTAGTGTTGACCGACTGTCCGCCCGCACCGCTGCTTCGGTAGGTGTCAATTTTCAGGTCGTTCGGATTGATCTCAACCTCAAGGTCGTCCATAACAGGCACAACATCGACAGCCGCAAAAGAAGTCTGTCTTTTGCCCATCGCATTAAAAGGCGAAATCCTCACAAGTCTGTGCACACCCTGCTCCGACTTCAGTATGCCAAATGCGTTGTCGCCCTGCACCTCAATAGTACAGCTTTTGATACCCGCATCGGTGTCATCCTGGAGTTCCAGCACCTTGGTCTTGTAGCCCTTGCGCTCGCAGTATCTCAGATACATTCGCATGAGCATCTCCGCCCAGTCCATCGCATCAACGCCGCCCGTACCCGCATGAATCGACAAAATCGCATCGTTGCCGTCGTACTTGCCGTTAAGCAATGTCGCCATCTTCAGTTCTTCCATCTCCTCGCACAGTCGGTTGTACTGGCGCTCGATATCCTTGACCGAGTCCTCCTCCTCGAGTTCAATCGCAATCTCAATCAGGTCTGCGACCTCATCAAAGCCTTCAGCAATTCCGTTAAAATCGCTGACGCGTGTCTCAAGTCGTTTTTTCTCTTTAAGCAGGCTCTGCGCTTCATCGGGCTTATCCCAGAAGCCCTCCGCCACAACCTCCTTGTCCATTTCCGCTATCTTCGTCTTGGTTCCATCCAGGTCAAAGATACCTCCTCACCTCCGAAAGCTCAGAAAGCTTGCTCGGAAGTTCACTTTTAATATTCTCTAATTCAAGCATGGATGCTCTCCTTTGTTCTAACGGAAAGACGCTAGTCTTCCCATCCGTACAGCCAAAGCGGAGCCTTTCCTCCGCGATTGCTGCTGTGGTCACTTATTATCAAGATGCCTGACGTCGCTTTCTCGGGATCTTTTAGCACGTCAGCACTTAGCGAGAGCAAGCACCCCGTGCGCCGCTCGAGCTTAGTACTGTTACGTGCTAAACAGAGCGCGAGCGTGCCCGAGAAAGTGCATGGCAGGCACTTTGATAATTAATTGCGACCGCAGCAGTTCTTGTATTTCTTTCCGCTGCCGCATGGGCATGGATCATTTCTTCCAACCTTTGGCTCTTCGCGCTTAACGGTTTCCGGTTTCTTTGTCTGGGAAGCCTTTGGAGATCTTGCAGGAGCACCTGCTACGCGAACCGGCTGTGAATCGTCCTTATAGTCTTCTTTTGAAGCTTTGCTTGCACCTGACACAACATTACGACGCTCTACGTTAGTAGTAACAGTTACGTTGTAGCAGAATTTTACAGTCTCCTCTCTGATGTCTGCTACCATCTCCTCGAACATCGCGAAACCTTCCTGTGCATAAGCGACTGCAGGGTCCTGCTGTCCGAGTCCACGGAGGCCGATTCCGCTCTTGAGCTGATCCATCGCATCGATGTGATCCATCCAGCGGTTGTCTACTACACGGAGGAGTACCATGCGTTCTACTTCACGCATGTGATCTGCGCCAACCTCGGCTTCCTTCTCTGCATAGAGCTCGTCGAAAATCTTTCGAACGTCTTCTTTGAAATCTTCAACTGTGAGGAACTGCTTGTCCTCGTCAGTGTAGGAGAGTCTGCCCTTGAAGGCCGGTGTAATCTGTGCAAGATCATCGAAGGCGCTGTCAAAATCCCACTCTTCAGCAAATTTTGACTCCATTACGATTGGGTCGATGATGCCGTCGATGAGTTCGTATGTCATATTCTGGATGTACTCGCGGAGGTCTTCTCCGTCGAGTACCATGCGGCGCTGTGAGTAGATAATCTCACGCTGCTTGTTCATTACGTTGTCGTACTGGAGAACGTATTTACGAATTCCAAAGTTCTTGCCCTCTACTTTCTTCTGTGCACTCTCGATTGACTTGGAAAGCATGCCGGCTTCGAGTGCTTCATTCTCATCTATGCCTACTCTCTCCATAATTGACTGCATTCTGTCACCGCCGAAGAGTCTCATCAGATCATCTTCGAGGGAGATGTAGAATCTTGTCTCACCAGGGTCTCCCTGTCTTCCGGAACGACCTCTCAGCTGGTTGTCGATACGACGTGACTCGTGACGCTCAGTACCGATGATGCAGAGACCGCCGAGGGCTTTTACCTCTTCCTGCTCTGCCTGACGCTCAGCCTTCAGCTGGTCAAGAAGCAGAAGGTATGTCGCTCTTGCTTTTATCATATCCTCATCGTCTGACTCGACAACGCCTGTTGCAAACTCAATCTGCTCAGCTGTGAACTCGTTCTGACGCATGATACGGCGTGCCTCAAAATCTGCATTACCTCCAAGGATAATATCGGTTCCTCTTCCGGCCATGTTAGTCGCGATTGTTACTGCGCCCTTACGTCCTGCCTCAGCTACGATCTCAGCCTCTCGCTCGTGGTGCTTAGCGTTCAGTACGTTGTGCTTAACGCCTCTCTTTGAGAGCATGCCTGAAATGAGCTCGGAAATCTCGATGGAAATTGTTCCGACGAGAACCGGCTGACCTTTTTCGTGTGCTTTGCATACTGCATCTACGATTGCCTGATACTTGCCCTTCTGGTGAGCGTAGATGGCATCGTCGTTGTCGATTCTTGCGATATCTTTGTTGGTTGGGATAACAACTACGTCCATGTTGTAGATGTCACGGAACTCGTCTTCTTCTGTTTTCGCTGTACCTGTCATTCCTGAGAGTTTCTGGTACATTCTGAAATAGTTCTGCAGTGTGATTGTTGCGAGAGTCTTTGACTCGGCACGAACCTGAACCCTTTCCTTGGCCTCGATAGCCTGGTGAAGGCCGTTGCTGAATCTTCTTCCGTACATGATACGTCCGGTGAACTCATCGACAATCAGAACCTCTCCGTCTTTAACGATGTAGTCAACATCCTTTTTCATCAGGTAGTTGGCGCGGAGAGCCTGCATTACGTAGTGGTTGAGTTCCATATTATCAGGGTCTGAGAAGTTGTCGATACCGAAGTATTTCTCGCAGATTTCAACTCCGTCATCTGTCAGTGAAATCTGGTTATCTTTCTCTTCCACCTTGTAGTCAGTCTCTTCTGTGAGAGTTTTTACAAAAGAGTTGGCTTTTCTGTACATCTCACTTGAGTCAACTCCGCGACCTGAGATAATGAGCGGAGTTCTCGCCTCATCAATGAGGATTGAGTCGACCTCATCGACGATTGCGTAGTTCAGGTCTCTCTGAGTGAGTTCTTCTTTGTAAGTAACCATATTGTCTCGCAGGTAGTCAAAACCGAACTCGTTGTTAGTTCCGTATGTGATGTCTGCTCTGTATGCAGCCTTACGTGCCTCGCCCTGTACTGCATGGATTACGCAGCCGACGCTGAGTCCGAGGAAGTTGTAGAGCTTGCCCATCCAGTCCGCGTCACGCTTTGCCAGATAGTCATTGACAGTAACAACGTGCACGCCCTTACCCTCGAGCGCATTGAGATAAGCCGGCAGAGTAGCAACGAGAGTTTTACCTTCTCCTGTCTTCATCTCAGAGATACGTCCCTGATGCAGAACAACACCTCCGATGAGCTGTACACGGAAATGCTTCATGCCGAGGCTTCGAACGGCTCCTTCTCTACATACGGCAAAAGCCTCCGGCAGAATGTCATCGAGTGTCTCGCCAGCTGCAAGTCTGTCCTTGAATTCCTGAGTTTTCGCCTTGAGCTCTTCATCACTTAAAGCCTGCATGGCTTCATCATATGTCTCAATCTGATCAACTATTCTTTCAACCTTCCTGACCTCTTTTGCATTAAGATCACCGAAGATTTTCTCCATTAAACCCATATTCTATGTCCTCCCTTAATCGTCTTCATCAGGTCTGTCTTCTACTTTAATATATGACATGAGAGCTCTGCGACTGTCCGCCTTTGTTACTCTCACATGGAAAAGCTTGTGCTTCGATGTATAGGTGAAGCTGTCGCCATACTTAGGCAGCCTGTCAAGCTCTATCATTATCCATCCGTTGATTGTTGTTGCGTCTGCGTCAATTTCTTCGTCGAAAAGCTCAAAGAATTTCTCGAGGTTGGCGCCTCCTGCCACGGTAAAAGCATTGTCTCCTATGGCCGTCACGTCGCGGAGTTCGACAGCGTCGTGTTCGTCGTAAATCTTGCCGACAATCTCCTCGATGATGTCTTCCATTGTGACGAGGCCGACTGTGCCACCGTACTCATCGACTACAATCGCCATATGCGTCTTCATAAGCTGCATCTTACGAAGAAGGACAGATGCTTTTATCGACTGAGCTACGTAAGCGACCTGCTTGATGTAGCGGTCTACGTCATCTGCTGTCTCGATGATATTGTTGTGGAAATCCTTCTGGTTCAGAACGCCTACGATGTTATCAAGGTCATCATCGTATACCGGCAGTCTCGAAAGTCCGGAATCCTTGAAAACCTGCTGTATCTCGTATGGCTCGGTTCCTTTCTCGATAGCCACGATGTCAACTCGCGGAGTGATTACATCTATCGCTTCAACATCGTTGAACTCAATCGCGTTAGTGATAAGTTCTGACTGCTCAACTCCGAGTGTTCCCTCTGTTGCCGCTTCCTCGACTATTGTCTTGAGCTCATCCTCGTTGAAGGATTTGCCGGCTTCATTAGCGAAAAGCTTCTGCAGCAATTTCTGCAGTCCCTGGAAAATAATGGTCAGCGGCGTCAGTACGATTACCATCAGGTTGATGATTCTCGCTGCGAACATTACGAAGCCGTCCGCATGCTCCTTCGCCAGGCTCTTTGGTGAGATCTCTCCGAAAATCAGCACGATTACTGTAACTGCAACGGTTGCAATTGTTGCTCCTATATTCTCACCGTAAAGCTTGATGCACATTACAGTCGCCACTGCAGTCATGCAGATATTGGCGATGTTGTTGCCCACGAGAATGGTCGAGAGCAGTTTGTCGTAATTGTCGTCGAGCTTCAGAACCAGCTCAGCAACCTTGTCATCATCAGCAGCAAGGTTCTTTACTTTTATTCGATTGAATGATGTAAACGCTGTCTCGGTCGCCGAAAAGAATGACGAAAGCACGAGCAGTGCCACAACAGCAATTATGTATCCTGTCATCTATACTCCTTCTGTATAATATCTGCGAGCTGCCCTTTCAGGAGGTCTGTTACAGAAACTTCCCCCGCCAAGGCGCAACACCGCATTCTCATACATAGTAGATTATATATCATCAATGTGAAGAAAAGAAGTGCACACGCATAGGTAATTCGAATGAAAGATGGATAATCGGATAGGCGGAACGCATTACAGCGAAAGTTGGGCTCTTTTGCTGTTTTTTCCAAAAAGAGCCCAACTGCAGCGGCCAATGTTGGGGGCTTTTTGCAAGTTTCGCGGAAAAGTCCCCAAATCCTGCGATTTTTTCGATTATAAAAGACCCCCGCAGGGGTCTTTTAGCATATCTACTGTGTCTAACAGCCAGCCTACGCTTCTATTAATTTAGAATACTGTCTGGATTACTCCGCCGTATGTCTCCTTGAGGTACTTCTGTACTGTCTCGCTCTGGACAGCCTTCTTCAGTGCCTCAATCTTCTCGCTGTTCTCTTCGCCCTTTCTGCATGCAACGATGTTTGCATATGTCTGAGCTGCTGCAGAATCTGATGCCTCGAATGTGATTGCAGAATCGATGATGTCTGCTCCGATTGCGTAGTTAGCATTTACTACTGCGAGTGCGAGGTCTGGCAGCGAGTTAGGGATGATAGCTGCGTCGAGCTCAACGATTTCAACATCGTAAGGGTTTGATACTATATCAGCCTTAGTTGCATTGAGACCAGTTCCGTCCTTCAGCTCGATTACTCCGTTTGCCTCGAGAAGCTGAAGAGCTCTTGCCTCGTTAGTTACATCGTTAGGAACACCAATCTTGTCGCCTGACTTGAGGTCCTTGATTGCTTCTTTTGTTCCCTTGTATATTCCCATTGCCTCGTAGTGAACCTGGAATGCAGATACGAGGTCAGTTTCGTTCTCTTCGTTGTACTGATCAAGATATGGAACATGCTGGAAGTAGTTGGCATCTACATCGCCATCTGTAAGAGCCTGGTTCGGTTTTACATAGTCTTCGAACTCGATTACTTCGAGCGTCCATCCGTCTTCTGCAAGCGCATCGCTTACCTGGTTGAGAACCTCTGCATGAGGGCTTGGTGATGCTGCTACCTTGATTGTTGTCTCGTCATCCTTGCTGCCGCATCCTGTGAGGAGGCAAAGGCTGAATACGAGTGCTGCTGCGAGTACTGTAATCTTTCTGATGTTCTTCATTGTTATCCCCTTTCTTTTCCGGATATACCCTTTGTTTTATCTTCTTTATATTAATTTCTGTTATCGAGTTTGAACGCTACTTTGATTCCGATTTCCTGGAGAATCTGTACGAGTACTACCAGGACGATTACTGTGATCCACATGATCGTGGTCTCGTAGCGGTACATTCCATATTTGATAGCGAGATCTCCGAGTCCGCCTCCGCCGACAACCCCTGCCATTGCTGAGTAGCCTAGAATTGTGATTGTCGCTACTGCCGCTCCGTTGAGGAGTGACGGTCTTGCTTCAAGAAGCATTACCTTCCATATGATTGTCCAGGTTGAAGCTCCCATCGACTGAGCTGCTTCCACTACGCCCGGATCCACTTCTTTTAGCGACTGCTCTACCAGTCGTGCTACAAAAGGCGCTGCGGCTATAATCAGCACTGCGATTGTTGCTGATGTGCCGATTCCGGTTCCGATGATTTTGCGCACATAAGGCATAAGTGCAATCATCAGGATGAGGAACGGTACCGAGCGGATTACGTTTACTACGAAACCCATGCTTTTGTTGTACCAGCCGAGAGGTCTGATGCCGTTAGGGTCTGTGAGGACCAGGCTCACACCGATTGGAAGACCGATGATGTATGCAACGAATGTCGAAACCAGTGTCATCAACAGTGTTTCTATGAGACCCTGCCAGAGAAGGCCGATTAATACCTGTGCTGTCATATTATTCATCCTCCTCTACTTCTACATAATCTACATCGTGTGCTCTGAGGTATGCTTTCTGCTTTGCTGCGAGCTCTTCGTTGTCGCTCAGACAGATTACCATCTGTCCTCTCTGTCTTCCGTCTACGACATCCATGTCTGCGTAGAGGATGTTGACAGGTGCTTTAAATTCAAGAATCATGTTGGCTACCACTGGGTCATATGTGTGTGCGTCGCCGAAAACAATTCTTACTCTGTGTTTGTGGGAAACCTTGAGTTCGGTCTCCTTGCCCTCGTCGTCAGGGAAGAAGAGCTTCTTTGCTGCTGCGCTCTTAGGCTTTGTGAAAATCTGCTGCACATCGCCGCTCTCTACGATCTCTCCGCTTTCGATGATTGCGACCTTGTTGCAGACCTGCTTGATTACTTCCATCTCGTGAGTGATTACTACAAGGGTGATTCCCAGTTCTTTGTTAATCTGCTTGAGCAGTGCCAGGATTGATCTTGTAGTCTTTGGATCGAGAGCACTTGTTGCCTCGTCGCAGAGAAGAACTTTTGGATCTGATGCCAGAGCTCTTGCGATGCCGACTCTCTGCTTCTGTCCGCCTGACATCTGTGAAGGATATGAATGAGCTCTGTCCTCAAGGTCTACGAGTTTGAGAAGCTCCATCGCCCTTTCTTTTGCTTCCTTCTTAGGAACGCCTGCAATCTCGAGAGGGAAACATACATTTCCAAGTGCGTCTCTCTGCATCAGCAGATTGAACTGCTGGAAGATCATCGCGATCTTTCTTCTTTCGATATTGAGTTCCTTATGCTTGAGACCGGTCAGTGTCTTTCCGTCGAAAACCACTTTTCCCTCGGTCGGCTCTTCAAGCAGGTTGATTGTTCGCACCAGCGTACTCTTTCCTGCGCCGGAAAGACCGATTATTCCGTACGCATCGCCTGCCTCTATGTCAAGGTCGATACCTTTAAGGGCTCTGACTATTCCATTCTTTGTCTCAAAGTCCTTTGTTACCCCCTGTAAGCTGATAATGTTCTCGCTCACTTCGACTCCCCTTTCGTTAAAAAAGGACAGGTCTCTAACGACCTGCCCTTGTAATTTCACACCTACGAAAAAAATCATAGATAGTATCCTGCATTCTGTTAGATCCTCGTACCTACGCTAATTGTCGGCTGCACATGCACATGCCCATCATTCCCATTTCCATCATCATCTTTCTTGTCATGTGTGTGCTCCTCCTTTCCAAATTAACGCGTAGCACTAGCATCTATGCACTCAATATAACAGTCTCCTGAGACATTGTCAATGAATTTTGCCAAATTCTTTTTCTTTTTTTGTGGAAATCACCAAATTCGCATTTCTGCACTTCAAAAAAACCGACAGCTCTATCAGATGTTTATCCTTTGCTGAGATTAGTATATAATATATTCTGTCATGCGCCAGTAGCTCAGTGGATAGAGTGTCTCACTCCGAATGAGAAGGCCGCGAGTTCGATCCTCGCCTGGCGCACCAAGATTATATTCTTTAGCTAAAAGATTCCGCCGAGGCGGAATCTTTTTTCTTTGCTACGCTTCCTCTTCGAGCGTTTTGATTCTGATGGTCTTGAACATTATTATCGCCAGTGTCAGCGAGAAGACCTCGGTGAGCAGCATCGAGAACCAAACGCCTTCCGGCCCGAAGAGTTTTGTTACTATCAGAGCACTCACGTACAGCAGGACTGTGCACCTTAACCCTGTGATTATAACTCCAGGCATAGGCTTCTCGAGCGCTGTGAAATATGTCGCTACGATGATTACGAAAGCATCTACTACGCAGAAGGTCAGGTAGAACCTCATCATATGCGCTGTGTATCCAATCAGCTCCGGTGCGTCTTTCGACAGGAAGATTCCTGCGATTGGCTTCGACAGCAGGCAGATTACACAATAAACCACAACTTCCGCGATGAGGGCCGAGATGACCTCGTATCTGAAGAGCGTGCGGATAGACTTGCTGTCCCTCTTTCCATTGTAGTAGCTGAGCAGCGGCTGTGTACCCTGACCAATTCCCACAGCAGCGATAATCAGAACGCCCGCGATGTATGCCATAGACGAGAAGCTGATAAGACCTTTTTCACCAAGGTTCGTGCTGATGAAGTGAACCAGTATCAAGGTGATGAAGCCCGGTGAAATCTCCATAGCTCCAGCAGGAAGTCCGCGGTAAATTGAGCTTACTACCTTCCTTAAATTCATTTTGAAAGGAGCGAATTTAATAGTTCCGAGCGGGCCGAAGAAGTGAAGGAGGTAGAGCCCCACAACTATTACCTGCGACAGCGCTGTCGCTAAAGCCGCACCCATGATTCCCCAGTCGAACACGAAGATGAACAGGTAGTCCATGATGCAGTTCGAGACTACCCCAACCGTTACAATTTTGGTCGCTTTTGCCGGATAGCCATCGGTCGCCAGCAGAATCTCGAAATTATACGAAACAATAAAGAAAATCGAGAAAGGCGCAATCCAGCTGATGTACTGAGCGATATAAGGCTTCGTATTCTCCGTAGCTCCAAGCATCTCGCACAGCGGGCTCATAAATATGAATACAGCCGCAGTGAAAATCAGCGAGAAAATCGCCAGTGCCGTCAGGTTCATCGAGAAGAAACTCGATGCACCTTTATCATTGCCCTCGCCCTTGATTCTCGCCACGACAGTCGAAGTACCGACCGCCGAAGTAATCGAAATTCCGAAGAGCGCCGCGATAAAAGGTGACGAAATATTAACAGCTGCCAGCGCCGTAGAACTTACACCTCGAGCAACGAAAATGCTGTCCACCATCGAATAGGTGGTGAAGATAAGCTGCGAAGCAATCGACGGAACGATGTAGCTGATGTATTCTTTTTTGAGTGCTTTTCCGGTGAATGTTGTCATGCATCCCCCCATGTTATACGTGTTAAAAGCGCGACCTTTCGACGCGCTCTTTTCTACTTTAAATATTATATCCTATGCCGAGAATATTTTACACCCCGCCCAGTAATCGTGTATTATACATATAGACAGAAAGATTATGAAGAATCAGCGGCCATCCGCCCGAAGGAGGAATATATGAGTCAGGTTAAACTCGGCAGCACCGGTATCGTTACCGACAAAAACGGCTTCGGTGCTCTGCCTATTCAGAGAATAAGCTTCGATGCTGCAGAAGAGCTCATCATGCATGCGTACAACAGCGGCATGACATATTTTGACACTGCAAGAGCATACTCTGACAGTGAGGAGAAGCTCGGCTATGCTTTTAGCAGAAACAACGTGCCTAGGGAAAATATTTATATCGCAAGCAAGACTATGGCGACTACAGCGGAAGAGCTGTGGAAGGATCTCAACAAATCCCTTGAAATGCTTCAGACCGACTATATAGATGTGTATCAGCTGCACAACCCTGCCTTCTGCCCGGTTCCCGGCGGTGAGGACGGCCTGTATGATGCCTGCCTCGAGGCAAAGGCTCAGGGCAAGATTCGCCACATCGGAATCACCAACCACCGCGTAGCTGTGGCTGAGGAAGCGATTGAAAGCGGACTCTACGAGCTCCTGCAATATCCCTTTAACTATCTTGTAACGGATAGAGAAATTCGCCTTGCGGAGAGATGCAAGGAACTCGACATAGGTTTTGTGGCAATGAAGGGTCTCAGCGGAGGTCTTGTTACAAGAGCCGAGGTTGCCTACGCGTATATCAACCAGTTCGACAATGTTCTTCCAATCTGGGGCGTACAGCTGATGTCCCAGCTCGACCAGTTCCTTGAGTGCGGTCGCAGCGAGCCGGTATATGATGAGGAAATGCAGGCTTATGTTGCAAAAGAAAGAGAGGAGCTCTGCGGAGAGTTCTGCCGTGCATGCGGTTACTGTATGCCATGTCCTGCCGGCATCCTGATTAACGACTGTGCGAGAATGTCGCTCCTCGTAAGGCGCGGACCTCACTCGGTATATCTCAATGATCACTATCAGGCGGAGATGCAGAAAATCAAAGACTGCCTTCACTGTGGCCTCTGCAGCAGCAAGTGCCCTTACGGCCTTGACACTCCATCGCTGCTCGAACGCAACCTCGAAGATTACGAGAAAGTTGTTGCCGATCCGAGCCTCGCGTTGAATAGTTAAAACACGAAAAACAGCCGCTTCCGGCTGTTTTTTGCAATTCTTATTGCGTTACCTCGCGTTTCTCTTTCGGTTCCCATTGAACCAGCATATTGGCCGCAAAAATCAAAACGCATCCGGTCAGCTCGCGAAGCGTCATATGCTCACCAAGGAAGATTACCCCGAAGATTACGGCGAAAACTGATTCCAGACTCATCAGAAAGGCTGCTGCAGTTGCGTCAGTGTATTTCTGTCCGACAATCTGGAATGTGTATCCGATACCGGTTGGGAAAAGCGCCATATAGATGAGAACCGGCAGACATGCGAGGAAGCCCTCAAGTGTGTAGTTCTCGAAAATTGCGGACACAACTAACGAACTGATTCCTGTGAACAGCATCTGTATAACAGATAAAAGCAGATCATTGTCCTCATCAACGTATCTGTTTACAGAGATAATCTGCAAAGCAAAACATGCTGCGCAAGCCAGTGTCAGCCAGTCGCCGAAGGTTATTCCTGTACCGTTAAGATGCAGACTCAGCAGTGCAAATCCCGCAACAGCTATCACACAGGAGGCAACAACTTTCCTGCTTAGCTTCACTCTAAAGAAAGCCGAGAAAAGCGGCACCATCACGATATACAGAGCTGTGATGAATCCGGATTTGCCCGCATCCACAGTTATCAGTCCAACCTGCTGAAGGTTCGTTCCAACAGATAGGAAAAAACCGCAGATTATTCCACCACGAATAGCACGACTCTTGCGTTCTGCAATAACTGCCGCATCATTGCGGCTTCTGTCGAAATAGCCCGACTTTCTGAGTCCAATATATGCGATAGGCAGAAGCACCAGCCCTGCCAGAAACTGTCTTGTGCCGTTGAATCCGATGGCCGGCAGAGTCGCCATTCCTATCTTCTGTCCTATGAAACCCGTTCCCCACACAATCGCTGTGATGAGGAGGGCGATATTACCTTTTGCTTTGTTCTTCAATTGCCCCTACTCCTTAAGTGTTACCAGCATATTCTACTCGAAAGCCGCCAGTTTATCAAATTCTACACGCAGTTTTCTCAGCAGTTTCACCATTCTTTCGCTTTACAACCCGCACATTTATAGGCTAAAATTAATCGTTCTAAGGAGGCATTAATTTTGGATTTATTTATACAGTTTCTGTTGCTGATTCTCGGATTTGCACTTCTGGTAAAAGGAGCCGACTTCTTCGTTGATGGTTCTGCTTCAATAGCCACAAGATTCGGAATCTCGCATCTTATCATAGGTCTGACAATTATCGCGATGGGCACCAGCGCCCCTGAGGCTGCTGTAAGTATTGCTGCTGCTCTTCAGGGAAGCGCAGAGCTTTCAATCGGTAATGTTGTCGGCAGTAACATAATGAATATTCTCGTCATCCTCGGTATCACAGCAATTGTACTGCCTCTGCCGATTGATGACGACTCGAGAAAAATAGGCATGCCTTTTATGATAGGCGTATCCATCATTCTCACAGTGCTCGGACTTGACGGAACGATTAACCTCGCAGATGCAATCATTCTGGTTATCTGCTTCCTCATTTACATCGGTTATCTCCTCTGGGATGCTTTATCAAATGAGGATCCTCTCGCAGGCCAGAATCTCGATGACGGAATCAACGAAGGAATGCCTGTTCTCAAGGCACTTTTCCTCGGTCTGCTTGGTGTCGCAATGATTATTATCGGCAGTGATGTTACAGTTGATGCTGCAGCTAATATCGCAGACGCACTTGGAATGAGTAAGCGAATTATCGGACTCACCGTAATTGCTTTTGGAACATCACTTCCTGAGCTCGTCACATCAATCACCGCCGCACGCAAAGGTAGCACTGCAATGGCTGTCGGCAATATTATTGGAAGCAATATCTTCAATATACTGTTTGTTATCGGACTTTCCGGTCTGATTATTCCTATTCCGTTCGACCGCGCATTCCTCTTCGATGCTTGTGTAGCAATCGGTTCAGCAGTTCTTCTGTGGGCATTCTCGCTCAACTGGAAGCACACCATCAGACGCTGGATGGGTGTTGTTATGCTTGCGGCATATGCAGCATATTTCGTAATGATAATGTAATGTGTAGTCATTGTGAACAATATAGAATAGCTATTTCGATTGCGATATAATCAGCACGAAAAGATAACGTGTCAGTAATAAACGGAGGTCGATTTATGGCAGAGAACAAGTACGCAGGTACAAAGACTGAGAAGAATCTCGAGGCAGCATTTGCCGGCGAGTCACAGGCCAGAAACAAATATACTTACTTTGCAAGTGTTGCAAAGAAGGAAGGGTATGAGCAGATCAGCGCTCTTTTCCTGAAGACAGCTGAGAATGAGAAAGAGCACGCTAAGATGTGGTTCAAGGAGCTCAATGGCATCGGCGACACAGCTGCTAACCTTGAGACTGCTGCAGATGGCGAGAACTATGAATGGACGGATATGTACGAGACTTTCGCAAAGGAAGCTGAAGAAGAAGGTTTCACAGCTCTCGCGGCTAAGTTCAGAGCTGTTGGCGCTATCGAGAAGCACCACGAAGAGAGATACAGAGCACTTCTCAACAATGTTGAGACAGCTGCTGTATTCGAGAAGAGCGAGGTTAAGGTATGGGAGTGCCGTAACTGCGGTCACATCGTAGTCGGAACAAAGGCTCCTGCAACTTGCCCGGTATGCCTTCACCCACAGTCATACTTCGAGATTCACGAAGAGAACTATTAATATTTACGCAAGCTAAAACGAACCTCTCGCGAGGGTCGTTTTTTCATATGCGTTATCTATCCTCGATTCGCAATTATCAGCATTGCCAGCAGCACAGCCAGAACGAGCACTGCTATTCCGCACACGATAGCGGCTGTTCGCTGATTCTGTTTCTGACGAGGCTCTTTGTTTCCGATGATTGCAACGATGTTTTTAGCTCCTGTAATCAGGAAGGCGAGTCCGCCCGCGAAGATGCATCCGAATCCCATCGGGATAAGGAAGAAATTCTCATGCAGCACGCCTGATGCATCGATATATTCTACAGACATTGCTTTTAGCGCAATGAGCCCCATGCCTATGATGAGAAGCACAGCTCCTATTGCCATGCTGATGGTATTGAAACGTGCCTTGCGCACCTCACTCCCATCATTTATCAGCTTCGCTGTCATGTTATTCATATCTTTACCTCCTAGAATCAAATCGTCCAGAGAGACGTTGAAAGTCTCTGCAATTATTATCAGCATCTCGATATCCGGCAGGTTACGCTCGTTCTCCCAGTTGGAGACCGCCTGTCTTGTGACAAGCAGTTTATCCGCGAACTGTTCCTGCGTCAGACCGTGATCTGTTCGTACTTTCTTAATCTGTTCGCCGAAATTCATTTCCGTCCTCCTTTCAGTTTTGATTCTATGGAGATTTTCATTATATAACAAGCAAGCAGCTCTTGCTATTCGTGATTACATGCGATAAACATATCTTTCTTTACTTCAACTTCTCTTCATCACTATTTGTTCTTTTACCAATCCACGATTTGTAGCCGGCTTAAAAAAGCCGGCTACTGTTATTATCTTTCTTGAAATAAGAAATTGCTATTCTCTACCTAGGCTTCCTCGCAGCCGTAGCCTGCATCGATAACTGCTTTGCATATTGATGCCGCATCCGCACTGCCCTCAACCTGCATTGATTTTGTAAGCAGACTTACAGCTACAGCCTCGACGCCCTCAAGCGCAGAAACTGCTGCCTCAACCTTTGCAGAACATGCTGAACAGCCCATTCCACTAACTTTGAACTTCATTACTATTCTCCTATTCTCTCAACCAGAACATCAATTACTCCGCCGCAGACCATTCCCGAGTTCTGTGCGTCGCTCTCTCCTACTCTCACCATCTGACTCACAAAGGAATCCTCCGAGAGCTTCTCTACTGCAAATCTGATTGCCTGAGCCTCTGCAAGACCTCCACCGATTGTGCCTATTTTGCTTCCGTCGCTCTTTACTATCATCTTTGTTCCGGGATCGCGAGGTGATGCATTCTCTTTTCTGATAAGAGTTACAAGCATCATTGCTTCTTTGCCGTCGGCAATTGCATCAACCTGTTCATCTGAGAAAGCTTTGTTTCCTGAATGCTCTGCATTCTTGTTCTGAATTATCTGACCGATAATTGCAATTGCAATCTCTTCAGGTGTCTGTGCATTAATATCGAGGCCGATTGGAGTATTCAGCTTGTCGAACAGACTGAGATCGAATCCTTTTGCGTCCAGATTTGTCTTGATTGCGTTGACCTTCTTTGGTGAGCCGAGCATTCCGATATATGCAGACTCGAGAGGAAGCAGCACCTCTAGATTCATCTGATCCAGTGCATGTGCTCTCATCATTGTAACGATGTACATGTCCGGGTCACTCTTAAGCGACTTGAGATTCTCTGCAACATTTCCCTCAATCACAACATCTGCACCGGCCGTTCTTGCCAGCTCTGCAAACTCAGGTCTGTCCTCATAGCAGTTTACCTTCATCTCGACAAGTTTACCTGCCTTAATGCATGCAAGACCTACATGTCCTGCTCCACATACAACGAGCTCAGGAACTGACTCCAGAACCTCGCAGAAAACCTGTCTGCCGTCCATCTCGTATACGCCTGTTCTGTTAATTCCGGCAAAAGCCTTAATATGTGCTTTCATAAAAGCAAGCTCGCCCGCGCTGTGGACAATTTCTTCTCCGGATATGAGTGTCTTTGATGCGACACCATCCTCCAGAACAGAAGCTATTACATTGTGTGAATAGAGCTCTACGTCTCTGATGATTTTAAATATTTCTCTCATGATATTACCCTAGTAGTTACCTAAAACTGTTGCATATGCCATCGACTTCCTTAACTGCCGCTTCTACGGTTTCTGAATCAGATAACAAATCTGTTTTGTTCAGTATGAAATGAAAAGCTCTTCCGTTCACGCACTTACGAAGTCCCGATTCCGATTGAGCGATTGTAATAATATCGTCCAGCGTTATAAAATCTTCCGGTTTTTTCCCAAGAAAGGCCGCGAAATCCTCCGGTCTGTAGGCTGTCGTCTCAATAATGCCGCCAATAGCGTCTGCACCAAGTACTCCAATAACAACATCAGTGCAGTCCCATATCACAGGTTCCCACGGTGCCGGAACCTTGACACATTTCATCTGAGCGCCATCTGCCTCAACAATCATTACATCGCACATTTCGTTCAGCTCTCGGACTGTCTCACTGTCCGGAGAAGCAATTTTCTGCAGACCGTTTCTGATTGGTTCAAGAACGCCTGTGTGTACAGCCCCTTCCATTTCAAGTATCTGCCGCACCTCACTTAAAGCAGTGCTTTCTCGGTAAACAACTTCCGGAATCTGCAGCATATGCGTCGAAGTTGTCACTACTGTTTTTTTCCCAAGCGAACGGTATTCTTCACAAAGCCTGCGAACAACAGATGTTTTGCCACCTGCACCTACTACAGAAATCACTATGTGCCCATCGGTTTTCAAATGTAATCTTTCTATTAAGCTCATTATCGTTTTGTTGTAATAGTTTTACTTGTCCACTTTGAATAATAGGTTTTACCGTTCTTTTTCGTATAGGTTCTTATGCGGACATAGTACTTCTTTCCACCACTGAGCTTGCTGATTTTCTTGTATGAAGCAGACTTTTTCACGCTTACAGTCTTCGCACTCGCATATGAAGACTTGAGCGAGTACTGTATCTGATAACCCGAGAACTTCTTTTGTGTTGAAGTACTTTGTTTCGTCCACTTTGCAGTAAAGCACTTTCTTCCTGCAACAAGTTTGTAGCCCTTTACATATGATGTACTGTATCCCTTAAGAACTGTCTTTTTTGTGAGTCCGCATCTGCAGGTGTACAGCTTATATCCATCTTTACAGTTTCCTGCACTTACTGTCTTGGTCAGCACATATACATGAACATGTCCTTTGTTTTCAGGATCCTGCCAAAGTAAGATCGGGCAGCCACCATTGATATTGTCAGTATCATTGTTATATGCATCTCCGAGTGTCGTTGTAAGAGTCTTCAATTTATCCTCATCAACAACAGTTCCGGCAATACCTGCCGTTTCGCCTACAGCCGCAACAGACTCCCTGGTGCAGAAAGAATTGCTTATTTTCGTACCGGTTCCAACGGCTGCGATTCCTCCGTATCCATTTCCGCTGAAACGAGGTCCCACATTAACGTTTCCCCTGTTATAGCAGTTCTTTACCTCAGGATATCTGTTCGATGAAGCATTAAACAGTCCTGATACATAAGGTTCACTGTATCTGCTGTTGCTTATAATTTCTCCAGCATTGTATGAATTGTAAAGTTTTGGAGTATTCACGGTCGTATATCCAACAAGACCGCCTGCATAAATTGTATATCCCTCAGCTGTAACTGATCCTGCATTCACGCAGGAATCGATTGTCAGCGCACCGGTAACAACTGCGGAAAGGCCTCCAACCGCACACAGCGGATCCTTGGATTCGGATGTCATGGTCGATGAAATATCTCCATAGTTTGCACAATTTATCACTGTCGCCTTCGACTCGCAGAGAGCTACAAGACCGGCATTATTGCAGAATGTACCATCTACATTTCCGTAGTTATAGCAATTCTCGATGCGTACATCATTTGATTCACCAAGAGTAGTATCCAGCTTAGAGACTTTGCTTACAATTCCACCCAGACTGTGTGTTCCTGTAATTGTTCCCTTATTATCACAATTCTTTATTACAGTTGTACCGCAGGCATCACCGACAATTGCGCCTGTTTCTTTACAATTTTCAAGCACAACTTTATTGCAGCAATTCTCAATGATTGTATTCTTCGCTTTTCCGGCAAAAACGCCTGTATCACCTGCTGTTGCCCAGAATCTGCCCTCGATAGTGAGGTTCTTTATTGTTGCGCCATCTGTAAATCCGAAGATTCCTCCGTGATTACCTGTAATATTACCTACAATTGGAACTGCATGGCTTACATAAATATTACTGATGGTATATCCGCAGCCATTAAATACACCCTTAAATGTATCTCTGTTGTTTCCAACTGTTCTCCAGAGTCTGCGGCCGCCGTTCTCATCAGGATTTATCAGGTCGATATCATTTCCGAGTTTAATGGTTTTGCCTGCAAAATCTGAACCGCCTTCATCAACTCCATCGCAAAGGATCTTTGCCATTCCGGCAAGCTCTCGCGCATTCGTAAGAGTATATACAGTGTCGGACTCATGGCCGTAATACCAGGATGTGTCGGCATATGTAGCCCAGTCCTTAAGCTGAGTTTTGGGTTCTAATCTTACAAGAACATCTGCATTTCCTGTTACCTTTAACTGTTTCTGACTGGCAGGAACAGCTTCTGCTGAATCCGGATCAACTGCACTCGCCTTACCGAATCTGCCTGTATATTCATAGTTTACATCAGGTGGTGCAGCACCTTCTTTTAACTTACCAGACAGTTCCAGCACATCATCTGCATATATAGTATCACCATCGGAAAGAGTCTCTCCCTTTCCAAGGCCGTCTATGGAGCTCTGGATACGCTTTACCTCAATAGTGTAATCACTGCTTTTTGCAATGGAAAGAATTGCAGTACCTCTCTCTACAAAAGCGCCGGATATTGTTACGTCCTCTGTAACGGTATAGAAATCATTGTTGACCGCCTCCCCGTTTGCGAGGTAATTTGCAAGTCTGTAACCGCTGTTTCCTGTATTGCTCAGGTTGATTGTAGTTCCATAAGGAACAGTGAATGCCGATGAATGACCATCTGCAGATACCGTACCGTTTTCAGCTGAAGCAATAGATACCGTACAGGAGGTAGCCTTTTTCTCCTTCTCAAAATACAGTAACGGATGCTCGCTTCCTTTTACAAAAATATTTCCATTTTTGTTCAACTGAGTAAGAACTCTGCTGTTCATCTCTTCCGCAGAAACAGCCTCCACGTTTCCTACATATGCATAGCTGTTATTTCCAAGATAAACACCCTGTGCTCTGACTGATGATGTGAAAGGATCTATATAGTAGCAGTTGTCAATCTCATATTCCGCAGCTGCATCGCCATCATAGCTGATCTCGCCTCCGGCATAAGTGATATCGGTATCATTTTCCGGAGTTCCAGGACCAGCCTTTATAATTGATGCATTCTGAACATCCCCTACATTGAAACAATTGTAAATGTTCGCACCTACATTATTGCTGCCCCAGCCGTAACCGTTGCTTCCTACGATACCTCCAATTTCTGATTCGACACATCTGACCGTACCTGCATTGTAGCAGTTACGAATTATGCTTTTGCCCCAAGGAGCTCCCACGATACCGGCACAGCCAACCTTATCTGTACCTCTTACTGTTGCATAATTTGCACAGTTCTCAACGATGACTGTTCCGCTTGTCTGTCCGATACGTCCTACAATTCCGCCGGTTCCCCTGCGGCCTTTGATACTTCCTCTCAGAACAAGATTTCTTACTGCCGGTGCATATCCCTCATTGCTGTATACTTCAATCTTGTTATCTTTAGCTGAATTCTTTATTGTGTCAACTCCGCCTCCAAGATAACCGATCAGACCGACGTTCCATGTATATCCATAGCCTTTTGAGCTGAATCTGTTGCAGTTAACTGTAATAGTATGACCATGTCCGTCAAAAATACCCTGGAATCTTGTATCGATAACTTTAACCTCATCGCCCTTCAGATTCTGATCATTCTTGACAATCATCGCATACTTTCCGCCAATAGGAATGTAGTTCTTTTCGGTGCCCATATCAATATCCGCAGTAATATTGATAGTACGATATCTCATATCGTTGTACAGGTCATCTTCTCCCAGTATTCCTGTTTCTCTAGCCTTTGGCTGTCTGTATGCTATATCATCAACTCCGCCGCCCTGCTGCTCTAACAGCTGAACATGCCATGGCTCAGTCTGGATGTATTTATCTATATCCTCTCGTCTTAGGGCCTTTATCTGATCTTCAGTTGTTTCATTCGGATCGATCATTCCGTTTACTATGACAGCTACACCTGCAAGCTGTGCCGGAGTAGAAATATCATACGAGCTTTTCTCAGGATCATACCAGCTGATATCTACTGCACCATCCCATACTTTTGTGTCAAAAAATGTTGCGTCAATTGTCAGCTCGCTGCTGTCAAGTTCAGTTATATCATAAGAAAAGGTATATCCTTCTGCAGGATTGCTACCCTCTTTGTATTCGAAATCAATGTATTTTTCGCTGTTGTCACCGTATAGAATTCGGATTGAAGCAAGATCATATCCTGCATCAGGCATTGCAACGCCTGAAACAATACCATCTTCACACTTGACTTCAACTGTTCCGTTCTGGAGCTCGTTAACTGAGACTGATTCATCATCATTTGATGCAGCCTCTTCCTCATCCGGTAACACTGTCCCTGATTCTTCATTAACGCTGTCATTCTCATCCTGGTTTGGAGAATCTTCATCAAGCGCTTCTGCCTTATCAAGAAACTCTGAACTAAGCTGTGTTTCTTCGTCTTCTGCATACGCAGCATTTACCTCAAATGGTGCATATGCTACGAGCATTGCTACCGAAAGAACAATGCCCAGAATTTTCTTTTGCATTCTCATGTTCATCTTTTTACCATCTAGTAAATCTCCGATGGATGCCGATTGACGGCATCCATCGGTCTGGGAATAACTCGGACTTATACTATTACTTCTTAATTGTAATAGTCTTGATTGCGCTGTATGCGCCATATACCTTCTTGCCGTTTACTGTTCTGTATGCTTTAACCTTAAAGCTGTACTTCTTTCCCTTTGTAAGGCTCTTTACACTGTATGCTGACTTTGTTGTAGCAGGCTTAACTGACCATGACTTTGCACCGCTCTTCTTGTATGCAACAACATATCCGCTTGCCTTGCTGACTTTTGTCCATGAAAGGCTTGCTGTTCTCGTGTACTTGTTCGAAGCCTTTAATCCGCTCACTCTTGCAGGTGTGAATGCTACTTTGTTAACTGTTACATCAACAGTCTCCTCAAGATCTCCGCAAGCTGCCTTAACTACGCAAGTTCCGATTCCGGTAGGTGTAACCTTACCATTAGCATCAACTTTTGCAATCTTCTCATTATCGCTTGACCATACAACAGGCTCTGTGTATGCAGCACCTGCAGGATCAAATGATACGTTTACCTTCTGTGCTGCATCCTTGTTGAATGTAAGCTGGCTCTGATCGAGAGTCATTGACTCAGCCACAGGTGTAACTATGTTGATTCTTACAAAGTTGTTAATTGAGTATCTCGCATTACAGTCGATTGCAGACTTTGATCCTTTTGGATCATCAATCTGAGTAGGTGCTGCAGGATCCAGTCCTTCATAAGCATCTCCGCTGTTTCCAATTGCAAGAGATGTCTTTGTTGCTGACCAGAAACCCTCGTCGTCAATGCTGTCAAGAGCATCACAGGCAGCATCATATGTTAAATATGTGCTTGCTGATACACGTGTGCACAGAATAGGTGTTACCTCTGCATATCTCTTTGATGATACCTTAATAAACTTTCTTCCATCTACACTGTTTTCTGTATCCCATGCGCCCTTCATAACTCTAGTGGAGTCAATAAGGTGATCAACCGCAAGCGGATTCTTTCCTGTCATGCTGGTTCCCTCACAGAGATAAATAGTTGATCCGCCAAGCTGTTCTTCAGTATAACCAAAGAGCTCAAATACCTTATTCAGATCAACACCCTGCTTGATCATGTACTTTACTACACCGTACTCTTTCTTTGTTGCCTGAGGGAAAACCTGTGCCTCATCCATTTCATTCTCGTTGAGCCACTCGCGTGAAATGTAACCTTTTACTTCACCGTTAACGCAGAACTCGATGTTATCAACTGAAGCTTCAGCATCTTCGGCAAATGCAGCTACCGATGCAAATGGAATCATTGTGAATACCATTGCAAGAGCAAGCATAAGTGCGCCGGTTTTCTTTAATAACTTACTCATTCCTGTTCCTCCTTTTAATTTAGATTTAATTATTATATATAGCACAACGCTTCACAGAAGTTCGTTTGCATCATGCAACATACCGGTATTTTGCGAGGTTCCTTCATTCCCCGCTTTAGTTGCCAATCTCCATCTTGGAGCCATTCGAGGCAATGACATAGTACTGATCGGTTTCAGGGTCATAATATACAGTACCCTGTTTCTCAAGCTTACTTGAATTGTCTTCCTTCTTCTGAAGATCGTCGTCTGTGAAACTTGAAACAGCCTTGTCCTTATCTACCTTCTCTGTTACCTGCCCATTCTCTGAAACATTGAGATTCCAGCTGATAATCAGGGCAAGCATTATTCCTACGGCCAGAACAAGCATTGCATCAACAAGATTGGCAACAGTTGCCATAGGATTCACTTCTTCTCTTGCTCTGCCTCCAGAATGACCACCTCTAAGTCGTCCACTTCCATTACGCCTCAGCATGCTTCTTCTCAACCTCCAGTACACATTCCATTAAAGTCTCAAGGACCGACATGTAATCGTCGTACCATCTTCCTCTGATGGTGGAAATAACCATTGCTGTAGCTGCGGCAATCAGGCCCAGAATTGTAGTATCAAACGCTGTCAAAAGCGATGATGAAAGTGTTACTGTATCGCCCTGTCCTAACGCAATGATTCCCGGGCCAAGCGGAATCAATGTACCGAGAAGACCCAGCATAGGTCCGATTTTAGCTATAATATCGGAAATATTTAATCGTCTGTCATAGAAGCTCTGTTCTTCCTGAATAAGTCTGACCGCAAGGGATTCTCTCATCAGAGGTGTAAGCTCAGGATGACTTGTTAATTCCATTAATGCCGCCTTCTGTCTCTTCAGCAACTTGCTTTTTCTGATGCATTCTCTTAATTCATCAGTATTCATTGTCTCATTAAGTGAATCTACCAGCTTAGGCAGCTTAGCCTTGAGGTGTCTGTGCTCTGTGAACTGCTCAATAAATATCCATCCAATCATGAAAACTGATATTGCAATCAGAACCAGCAGCAGTATAACTACCGGTGTTTGCATTGCTCCCGCAATGCCTCTCATCGCTTTACTTAAAATATTCATACTTTCTTCCATGTTTTAACCCCATCTCTGTTTTCTGTATCTCAGAAAACCAAAGATACCTCCTTCTACTACAATTATTCCATTTACCAAAGCCATTGTTCCTATGAGTCTGTTTTCTTCCTCTTTAACCTGAAGCTGCTCCGCGTCATTTGACATTTCTTCCTGATAAGTGCTCATCGAAGCCTGCTCTGCCGGTGCCTGCTTTGCAAGGGCATTCTTCAGCTGATTACCAGCATCCTCTGAAAGAACATACATATAGGCAGTATCATCAGACTCCTTAACTGTATCACTGTCACTCTTAGTCTTTCCTTTTCCGTCAGAAGAACCGTTGCCACTGTCACTGCTGCCTTTTCCCGAGCCGTTTCCCTTTCCTTTTCCCGAGCCGTTTTCCTTTCCTTTTTCTTTGTCTTTTTCCTTGTCTTCTTTACCGACATGAACGGAAATATCTACAGTCGAGTCTCCTGATTTTGCGGTGATAACGGCATCTCCTTTAGCATGAAAAGTAATGTTGCCGTTCGCATCAACGCTTGCAATGGATTCATCACTGCTGGAGTAAGTAACATCATTCAGCACCTTTGATTCAAACGCGTCATCAGCAACCGAAGCAGTGATTTTCACTGAGTGCGTGGATCCTACTTTACCGCTGATATTAGTTTCTTCAGCTCCTATGCTTGGTGAACCCGAGAACATAACATATATTGTCTCAACCATTTTTGCTGACTGATAGGTTCGGTAATCTAGCGGATTTGACTGTCCGAAGCAGAGTCTGAATCGGTTTTGCGTGTTAAGTCCTGTAGAAGAAGGTTCTGCACCTTCTGTCTCTGCGGGATACCATACCCATTTATCCTCATAAGCAAGTACAACTCCTACTTTGCTGGCCTCATTCCACAGGTTTCTTTTTGCATCTCCGTCTATATACTGACCGTCTCTTCCTATGTTTTCTGCCAGATTAGGAAAATAGTATCTGTCTGTCAGAATCAGTTCCTGCATGGTAAAAGTAGCAAAAGCACCATTTCCGCTATCGGTTGTATAAAATGCCAGACTTGATATAGACCCCTTGTCTATTCCTGCATTGTTAAGCAGACTGTCAAGTGTTGCTCCGCGTGCTGAGTCAATTGCAATCCTGTGGCCGCTTCCATCATAATAGGTATATGCAAGAAGTTCTCCGCTGGATAAGCTTTTAATATCGCTCGCACTGTATACCTTCTTCTCAATATATTCCGATGTCGGCCAGCCAAAATATCCGATTTTGAAAGTCAGCGTATCTGTTGCATTAGCATGCACTTCTGAATAACCCATACCGCCGACAAACAGGACCAGCAAGCCCGTTACTGATAGTATTTTTTTAAGCAAATTGCGTTTTTTCATTATTTCACTTCTACCTCTTTATCGATCTGCTAAACATGTGCTTCAGCTCCTTGTCGCTCAGATCGTAGTTGTAAAAGAGCTTATAGAATTCCTTTGCATCTTTATAAATATCATTCTTGAAAACTTCAGGATATGTGATTTTGCCCAGCCATCTGATTCCGAGAATCTGGTTTACTGATGGAGGAGATGACATCCAGCTGTACGGTTCACCCGGACACTCATAGTAGTGATTGTTCTTCACTGCTCTCAGCTCACTCCATTGAGAATTCTTCTTAACCTCTGCATACGGACTGTCTGGGCCGAAAACAATAATATCCGGATCAGCTTTATAGACAATCTCAAATCCGACAGGATTACCTCCATCACTTTCATTGATTTCATCATCAAGTGTTATTGCATTCTTTGCACCGATTTTATCGATAACCGCAGCCTGCACACTTCCGTTAACATTCGAATTCAGACCTGTTGTTGATACTCCAAAATAGATGCTCTTCTTTTCTTTTTCTCCAATTTCTGCAGCTGCTTTATCTGCATATTCAGACGTTTTTCTACAGTACTCTGACAGCTTTTCTGCTTTTTCTTCTCTTCCCAGAAGTTTTCCAAGCTTTATGTACATTTCGTCATAGTTATCTAAGGTCGCCTCAAGATAGACAGTAGCTATTCCCGTCTCTGACTGAATGCTGTCCATATCCTTTTTTCCGTCTTCTTTGCGCTCACCGATATCTATTATGATGTCAGGGCTGACCTTGATAAGATTCTCGATATTCAGACTTGTCTTTGTTCCGTAGAACTGGCCAAGTGTAGGCATATCTTCAAATTCCGCCGGATAGTATTTTTCCTGCGCTGTAGATGGTGATGAATTCAGTCCTACCAGCATGTCAGCAGCAAGTGTACACAGTACGATCTGTGTATTTGGTCCGGAACCTACTATTGTCTCAATATATTTCTTTACTTCAACTTCTCTACCATAGTCATCTGTAAAAATATATGTTTCGGTTCCCTCTGGATAGCTGAGTTTTGTGCCTCCGCAGGAGGAAAAAGCAAAGCATGTACCAAGGGTCAAAACTATTAATAATGCAACTGCACTTTTCTTCATCACTATTCGTTCTTTCCTTTTAATGTATTTCCCAAATTTACAGGTTCAAAGTATCTGACTCTGTCATCCTCTGTGGCTATCGTCTTAGCGTCGATACCATAAAGACGATGTATCAGATGTGAGTCCATTATCTCAGCAGGTTTTCCCTGCTTATACACTTGTCCATCCAGTATGCTGATTATTCTGTCAGCGAAATAATATGTTTGCTCCGGATTGTGAGTTGACTGGATGATGGAATAACCTTCCAGAGCAAGATTTTTAAGTTGCTGCTGGACCTTCATCTGATTTCCATAATCAAGATTAGATGTCGGTTCATCCATAATCAGAGTACGTGCACCCTGTGCAAGGGCTCTGGATATCAGAACCATCTGCTGCTCACCTCCGGACAGCTTCATATAGTCCCTGTTAATCAGTTGAGCAATGCCCATTTTGTCAAGCGCTGCCTCTGCAAGATCTCTCTCTTTTTTTCCGGGACTGGAGAAGCCTTTTAAATGAGAGGTAGTACCCATCATAACCATATCCAGAACTGAATATGCAAAGGTTGGTTTGGCTGCCTGCGGTATGTATGCAACCAGTGAAGCCTTCTCCGATGCGCTTAAATCAAGCATATTTCTACCAGCTATCGTAATGGAACCCTGATAGCCCTTCAGCAATCCCAGAATGCACTTGAACAGAGTGCTTTTTCCGGCGCCGTTTGCTCCCAGTATGCAAAGAAGTTCTCCCTCCCTTGCTTCCATATTTATTCCTTTTAGCACCTGATGACTGCCATACGCATATCTCAGGTCTTCTGTCTTTATCATTATTCTCCACCTCCTCTTGTTATAAGGTAAATGAAGAACGGTGCTCCTATCACTGCGGTAAGAATTCCAATTGGAATCTCTGCGGTAAAAGCTGTCCTTGACACATCATCAACCAGCAGCAGGAAAAGCGATCCTGTCAGTATTGATGCAGGCAGCAAATACTTGAAGTTATTTCCGACTATTTTTCGACAAAAATGAGGAACAACCAGTCCGACCCAGCCTATCATTCCGCTTACTGAAACTGCGGTTGCTGTTATAAGTGTTGCTGCAACAAGCGAAATAATTCTCACTCTGCCTACATTGACTCCCATTGTCGTCGCTTCCTGTTCACCGATTGTCAGAACATTTATTTTCCATCCCATCACAGCAATCGGAACAATACCTATTGCAATAACAATTGCTGCAAAGCTAAGGTCATTTTGAGACGCAGAAGATAATGATCCAAGAAGCCAGTATGTGATGGCCGGCAGTTCATTAGTCTGGTCGGCAACAAGTTTTATGAAGTTTGTTCCTGCCTGCGCAATCGAGCTTATCATCAAGCCGGCAAGAACAAGCCCTACAGTCTTGTTGCCCCTGGTTCTGTTTCCGAAGAAATATACCAGCAGAATGGTAGCCATGCTGAAAACAAATGCCAGAAGTGTAATCATTCCGCCTGACAATCCAAGAATAATAGCCAGTGCCGCTCCAAATGCAGCGCCAGAAGATGCACCAAGAAAATCAGGTGCTGCCATCGGGTTCTCAAATACGCTCTGATATACCGCTCCTGCTGTTGACAAAGCTGCTCCGACAAAACAAGCCAGTATTATTCTCGGAAAACGTATTGACCAGAACACATGCTCCTGCTGAACTGTCCAGAAAGGCTGGATATCCGTCACCTGAGAGATAAGTATTCCGAACAGTTCTTTTGGATTAATAGAAAACTGTCCAAGGAACACCGAAATGATTATCCCGGCAAACAGGGCTGCCACCATTATTAATATTGCTCGTGAGTGTTTCTTTTCTTTCAATTCCGTTCTCTGTTTCTAACTGTTTTTTCCAGTATTCTCGTAGTATCTATATAAAACTTTAGTAAAAGGCGGGATGTTTGTTTCTCTTGCAGCATTCCACCTCTGCTCTTCGTATTCCTTCTCTGCCCTGATGCATTCGTGAGCCTGAATCAGAAGGTCCTCTCCTGATGTCTTGATCCCCGTCTTAAGCTCAAACATTCTGGCCATCATCTCAAAGGTTTCATCATTGTCGAGCAGTGCAAAGGCTGTGAAAATGCAGAATCCCAGATTCTCGAGTACAAAAACCTGCGCATACAGGATGTCCATCGCACTCATTCCCTTAAGTCTCGGATATCTGCTGTCGACCTGAACATCGAAGAGGCTTTCATCCTGAATTGCTCTTCTGTCAACAAGAGATTCAGCAACCTTATCCGAGAAGAGGTCTCTTATCCCGTAGGTTCTCGAAGCAATGATTCTTCCTACAGGTGTTCCCTGCTCTATTTCATCAAGCCACTCAAGGAGATGCTCCTCGCCATGCTCGATTCCCACAGCTTCGGCATAGGCCTTTGCTGCAGTAACATACTCAACGCTGACAAGACTCATTTCGGTAGCTTTCACCTGAATATCACGAGACAGCTCATAGTCATCGATGCCGAAGCAGTTCTTTACCGCTGCCTCTACCTCTACCTGAGATGGGCTTTCGTACTTGCGTCCGTCACTGCTTGTATGTCTGTTCAGACAGCCTATTGCGCACATAGGGGCACATGTCTTGTTGTTCTTTCTGTTATCTCCAGAATCAGCGCACTTTTCGTTATTCTGCTTCTCGCCGAAGCTCTCAATTGCCTCAACCTTCTTTGCATCAGACTCTGCAAGCTCAGCGAGTGACGCCTTGCTTTTGAGTATTTTCATTATGGTGATCGAACCATATGTCGGAAGAGCTCCGCCGCAGACTTCATCATTGATAATCTTCTGAACGAGCTGTTTGCTGCACTCCCAGAATTCTTCAGGATTTGCATTCTCTCTTGCAAAATAATCCTTTCCATCAATGACAAGTGCTCTCAGGTTCTTTGCGCCGAAGATATCGCCGAAGCCGCTTCGCGGGCTGTGATACTCCGGAATTCCGTGAGGATAGGTCAGGAACATAGATGACAGAGACATCCTCATGTCACCGCACTTACCTGTTCCCAGTATTCCTATATCATCGTTGTATTCTTTCTTGAGTCCGCGAACGATTTCCCTGACACCTGCGCCATTGTATTCAGGCCTTGTTGTGAAGTCCACGCCATTGCTGTCAATATGAACAACGGTTCCTTTCTCTTCAGCAATGCCCTTGATTACGATTGCCGCAAGTCCGAGACTTCCGATTTTCTGAGGCAGATTGCCGGTCGTATTGCAGACCTGGATACCCTTACCTCTGCCCTCTGCGCTCGCCACGAACATGCGGCAGGCACTAGGCGCCTTATTGCCGGTGAAAAAGCCCGGAGCAATTACAAGTGCATTCTCTCTGCTATATCTGTCTGCATCGTCAGGCACATATTCTTTAATCAACTCAAGAACCAGGCGTCTGCCATAGAATCCGCAGTCGCTGTATGAATATGACAGTTCTTCATATGTCCTCGTATTTAAGTCAATAACAAGAATTCTTTCAGACATAAAAACCTCCATTAACAGCACGAAAAATATGGCGCTATGAAGCGTCAGTCGTACATGTATATTTTATTGCAAAAAAAAGACTCGGTCTAATAGACCGAGTCTATACCAAGCAATGCATGTATATAATAAACCTATAATTGTCTATCAGAATTTCTTTCGCTCTTTGCCAGCAGAAATACTATATCAATTACCACAACAACTGCCCATGACAGAGCTTCTCCATAAGGCAGTACATCTGCGCCAAGGCTTTTCCACGCAAAATATGCGAGCGCCACTCTTCCTGCCAGTCCTGCAATTGATGCCATTGATGTTACGAGAGTATGCTTTGCGCCGTTAAGATATCCGTTAAAAACAAACTGCAGACCGAAAATCCAGTAGAAAGGCATGCAGACCATAATATATCTGTATCCGACATCCGCAGCATTTTTGCCCAGGTTGAAAAGCTCCAGAAGAGGATATCCAAGTAGCCACAGCGCAATAGCCATTATAGCTGTTATGCACAGCGACATAATGACGCTTATCTTAAGAGTTTCTTTTACTCTGTCCGGCTTGCCCGCACCCATATTCTGTCCCGTAAAAACAGCAGTTGCCTGGCCGAGGCACATCAGAGGGATAACAAGTATCGAATCCACCTTGAAGGCCACACTTACTCCAATAACTACCGCTGCTCCAAGGAGGTTGGTGATATTCTGAAGCAGAATATTACCTGTCGAGTTTGCAATGGACTGAATCATCTGCGGAACACTCAGGTTAATACACTCCCGAACCTGCGAAACGGGCGCCGCACCATTATCCGCAGCAAAAGCGCTGCGCTTCTCATTAAGCTTCCTTCTAAGATATGCAACTGACAGAATCTGAGACGCTACTGTAGCAACCGCAGCTCCGGCAATTCCGAACCTGAACACAACGACAAAAATCAGATCCAGGCCTATATTGACACCGCTCGATACAGCCATTCCGCCAAGAGGTTTGCGGCTGTCACCCATTCCTCTGAGCACGCCCGACTGCAGATTGTACAGTGCGGTGAACGGAACACCCAGAAAGACAATTCTCAAATAGGTCAAGGCTCCGTCAAACAGGCGTTCAGGCGTATTGACAAGTCTGAGAAAGGCCGGTGCTCCGATGAAAACGATTCCGACTACAGCAAGTGATATCAGTATGAGAAGCCTGCTCATATCATCCATCAGTTTGTTAAGCTCTGCATATTTCTCAGCCCCAAAAAGATGCGATGCTATGATGGCCGTACCTCCTGCCAGCGCCACCTGCACGAGTGTGCAGGCATCTATAATAGGACCTACACTGTTGACAGAACCGATTGCGGCCTCACCAATCGCATTGCCGAGAATGAGTCCATCCACGATTACATAGGACTGCATCAGGCAGGCGGAAGCCATTAACGGAAGCATGAACATAACAAACGCAGGAAGGAGCTTCCCGTCTGTTGCACTGTTTTTTATCGCTATTCTTGTGTTTTCTTTCATTATATATTATCAGACTTTTATCTCATCGGACAGGAATTGCTGAGCTTACCGAATCTCTCTCGGCGCTCTGCTCTTACAAGAATCATCTCTGCAGTAATACTGATGGCAATTTCCTCAGGTGTTGCCGCCTTGATATTGAGTCCAATCGGAGTATGTACCGAGCTGATTTTCTCTTCGCTGACTCCGGCTGCGCGAAGTCTCTCATTTACTGAAGCTGTCTTGCTTGCAGAACCGATAACGCCCACATATGCAGTTTCGCATCTGAGAGCCTGCTCTTCAGCCTCAAAATCATGTCTGTGTCCGTTAGTCATTATAACAACATAGTCATCCGAATTCAGATCAAACACTTCGTTCAGCTTTGCAAAATCTCCTGAAAGACGCTTTTCTGCCATCGGGAATCTTTCCTCTGTAACAAATTCCGCTCTATCATCCATGACAAGAATACGGAAGCCTACGCTGTGAAGCACAGGTGCCAGCGCTTTTGCCACATGTCCTCCACCGCAGAGTATAACTCTCTCTCCGACAGGAAGAGGCATGGAAAACAGATTATTGCTCAGCTTTGCACCGTCACCGAGTGCACAATCAGGAGCCGCAACCTCCGCAGGGTACGCGATGCTTTTATCTGCATTAACAAGCACAGGAAGTGTTCCATCCAGATTAAGCACAAGCCAGCCCTTCTCTTTAGCATCGATTCGGCCAACAAGAGCCTGCGCAAGCTCAGCCCATTCTGCATCTTCATGATTAACGAACTGGAAGAAAGCGGTCACATCTCCGCCGCACTCCATTCCGATATCCTGCTCAACACCTGAACGAAGCTCAAATTTGCGAGTTGCCGACTTCTTTTCGCCGAGAAGCTGCATCGCATATTCCTCCGAGCGCTTTTCAACAGCGCCGCCTCCAATTGTGCCGCAAATCTGACCATTCGGACCTACCAGCATCTGCGAGCCCGTTCCTCTTGGACTTGAGCCGTCTTCATCAATGATTGTAATCAGGACAAGGTCCTGCGCCTCTGCAAGTAATTCCTTTATTCTTGAGAAAATAGTATTCATATATCTTTATCCTTTCAGAATCTTTTCTATCTCGTTTTCAATACATTTCGCTCTGTTAAAAACAGCGGTGTGCCTCTCAAGGCTCTCGGCTGTTGTGCATTTGCCTCTGCTTCGCGCAAATCTTGCTTCGACGCTCACCAGCTGATCTTCCTGCACACGCTTATCCGCATAGAACATTATATCTGAAGCACAGATCGGACAGCCGGTGTAATCCCGATCAGCAAGCATTCCCGCTCCGCAATCCTCAGGTGAATACGGGCTGTGATGATTTGACACTATATCTGCTACTTCCTGATAGCCCTGTCCCCTCAGATACAACGCGCCCTCACGAGCGTGCTTCGGTAAAAGTCTTTTGATATCATGCAGCAGTGCAGCCTTTCTCAGCACCTCTCTGTTAAAGAAGAGGTCATGTTCCTCGAGCGCATCCAGCAGCTCATCCTGATAATCCGCAACTGCTTGCATGTGTTTTATTATGTGCGCAGGGACATCCTGTCTCCTGTACATTCTCTCGACCTGATTGTCATCAAGGAAAGCTGTCGGTTTCCATCCGATAAGTTCAGGTCCCTCATCTTTCATTATTGTAATGCCCGCGTATGGCATCGGAATGTCGAAAAGATTTTTCTCATCAACTATGTTGAAGCGTAGCAGGAAGCCTCTGAACACTCCCGCATGAGCAACTATAACAAGATCTCCATCATATCTCTCCGCCAGATTGTCAAATGCAGCGCCAAAGCGCTCTCCAGCGTCGAGAAAATTCTCTCCTCCGGGAATCCTGTAACCCGCGAGGTCTCTTCCTCTTTGTTCAAATTCTTCCGGATACTTCTCTTTGACTTCTGCGAAGGTCATTCCCTCCCAGTCTCCGCAGCTGATTTCTTTTATCCTGTCGTCAATTATTATGCGATCAGCAGAAACGCCCATAGCCTCTGCGATAAGCTCCGCAGTTCTTCTGCATCTTGCCAGCGGGCTGCTGATAATCGTTGCACCGGAAACGAGCTGACTCTTCAGCCATGAAGCAGTCTGCCTTGCCTCTGTTTCTCCGTCAGTTGACAGCTTGTAGTCAGTTGCACTGTAGAAAAACTTTCCATATGTAGGCACATCCGGTTCGCCGTGCCTGATTAAATAAATTCTTCTTTCATTACTCATAATACAAAAAGTATTTTATCATGCGATTAAATGTAATTGCCTTTAAAATAGCACTATAGTTTTTTTCTATAAAGAAAGAGCTTAGCGCGCATATAAAAAGATGCAGGAACGAAGTGTTTCTGCATGCATTGAAGCCGTAACCCTTCACAGCCAAAAACCGCCTAAGCGGCGGTTTTTATCGTATGCTATATATTATTCTACAGTCATCATACTCTCACAGAACTGAAACACCTTGAAATTACTGGCTTTCTGATTTCAATATTGCAAGTGCGCTGATCTTTGATGCTGCCACTTAATTCTATTCAAGTATAACAGTCTTCTCTTCTTCGGATAATTCACTGACCTGATGAAATACTCCACCGCCTTCAGTTCCCAGTTCTGCCTTCTGGCCATCCAGATAAGTTAACTGAATAGTTTGATTTTTAAATTCAATGCTGAGCTCATACTTATAATCTACGCTGTAGGAATCATCCTCTCTTGAACCGGCGCAAGCCATAGCAACTGAATTGTTTCCTAGCATTGCTCCTTCCCAATTCAAGCAAAGACGGTGTTCCGAATCTATACTCTCTTTGTATTCCAAGTCAATCGTATTCTTTTCTTCATCGTATTGTTTTACCGTTATGGAAACTTTTTCATTCCATGGCGAAGTTCCCGTGTATGTGTTGCCTACGTATGACTCCATGCCGTTATTGTTATCATTAACACACGCACAAAGAAATACACCTAGCGTAAGCATCAACATAATACCAACCCTGTGTTTCATGGCACACCTCCACATCAACCGTTTTTATTATTTTAGCAGCTTCATAATATTTGAGATGCCTGTTGCCATTCCGACAATAGCCACTGCGAAGCAAACGAATATGTTCATACTTATCTCCTGCCCGGAGAAATATCTGATTACTTCTCCTGCAGCGAGCGAACCCACGAATATAGGTAAAAGTATCATTAGAATTGTATATAAGTTTTTCATTTTAAATTCCTTTATTATTTTTCCAACTTCACCCAGACAACAAGCCCGATTAAAAAGGCCACCGCAAGATATACCCACAGCAAGCGGGGATATATATCCAGCACACCAGAAGAATCACCATTGCTCAAGCGAATTAATATATCGCCTAAAGCCGCAAGCAGAGACAACGCATATGTCCAGCTTCCGCCGACCATTATTCTTCTGCGGTTCTCACGCGCACCAATAAGAGTTAGCAATATGGACATTGTTAATAGCACAAACATTAGAACATTCACAATTTCATCCTCCCTGACTGATAGTTTTTAATTATCACATATCCAACTATTCCGCCCATAACGTTCATGACCGCATCATTTACATCTACTACTGCCGGAAAGTCTGCTAATCCGAAATAAGTTTCCAGCACCTCTACCACTTCAAGTAACACGGACACCACAAAGGAGGTTATCACGCTGTGCTTAAAAGTTTCACTAACAACGTCCTCTGCAAGATGACGATCTCCTACAATATCAAAAGCAATGTAGTACATCAGCTTCCTGTATTCATAATAAAGAATCTCAAATTCCGACTTCGCTTCCGTTGTATCTATTAACTGTAAATAAATTGCTAGCATGTCCACATCCACAGCTATTATACAAACAAATAACCGAAACCGAAACCATGCTGCTTGAAGAAGTTAACAAGCTTGAATGCTTTATCTGAGGGAACGAAAAAAGAGGTGCTTCCCTTGTTCGGGATGCACCTCTAAAAAATTATCTTTTTTTAATTGGTTGCTGCAAGTACGTTGCAAGTGTGTTGCAAGTAGATATAAAATCTTAACTTTTCTGCAACTTCCATAACCTCCAAAACCCTGTAATTCCAAGGTTTCGAACGTTCTGAGCAGTCGTGAAGACTATCTCTTTGAGAACTGAGAAGCTCTTCTAGCCTTCTTCAGACCTGGCTTCTTTCTTTCCTTCATTCTTGAATCTCTTGTAAGGAATCCAGCAGCCTTGAGAACTGGTCTGTATGCTTCCTCATCGATCTCGCAGAGTGCTCTTGAGATACCGTGTCTGAGAGCTCCTGCCTGACCTGTGAATCCACCACCGTTAACAGTAGCGATTACGTCATACTTACCCATTGTCTCTGTGATCTGGAGAGGTCTCTTAACCTCGTTCTTTACGATGTCCTTGCCACCGAAGTACTCGTCAAGCTCTCTCTTGTTGATTACGATTCTTCCTGTTCCAGGGAGTAATCTGACTCTTGCAACTGAAGACTTTCTTCTTCCTGTTGCCTGATACATTGTCTTTGCCATTGTCTATTTCCCCCTTTCCTTAGAATGTCCACTCTTCTGGCTTCTGTGCAGCATGTGGATGCTCAGCTCCAGCATATACCTTCAGCTTCTTGTACATCTGTCTTCCGAGTCTGCCCTTAGGCATCATACCCTTAACAGCGTGACGGATAATCTCCTCTGGCTTCTTAGCTCTCATCTCCTTGAGTGATGTCTCTCTGAGACCACCTGGATAGCCAGTGTGTCTAACGTAGATCTTATCTGTCTCCTTCTTGCCTGTTACGTGAACCTTCTCAGCGTTGATTACGATTACGTAGTCACCGCAGTCGATGTGAGGTGTGAAAATAGGCTTCTTCTTTCCTCTCAGGATAGCAGCTGTCTCAGCAGCGAGCTTACCGAGAGTCTTTCCTTCTGCGTCGATCACGTACCACTTACGCTCGATCTCTGCAGGCTTAGCAATGTAAGACTTCATCTTTTAAATCCTTTCTACCTACTTAGTATCTAAGATACGTTTTCGGTCTGCCTACTGGGAACATATTGTTCGGATTCGGCATAACTATAATAACTAGTGTCGGAGCTGCCGGGCCTCGCCCTACTCCATTTGGCATCCGTCAGGCTCTATACTTGCGCACTTCGCCATTCAAAACGCATGCTCGATGATTATATTCTCCAAAGCCTTATAAGTCAAGGCTTTGACTCCGATTTATTTAATTGAATACAGATCCTTGAAATGTATCTCCCTGCCGTCAACTACCAGCAGTCTACGCCGCGCATCTATGAGCTGCACTTCCCCGTTTACAGTCGCATACTGCCCCCTGTTATAGAAGGTAATCTCTGCGAATTCTCCAACGTAGAGCTCCGACAGCTTGGCATTAATACCTGCCGCCTCGTCTTCCATAATCTCTATACGTGCCTTGCGCGCATGCTCCTGTTCTTTTTTCGCAAGGGCCGCATCAAGGCCTCCGACAGCTGCAAAAGGAGCGAACTGCTTAGCCCTCTCTGAGATAGGCATCCTGCCTCTGGCTTTCTTCATCTCTCCCTCCTTATCTGCGGTGTCCGCCAATCTGCTCATTCCTCTGAATTGCGGTGGCTGCATCTTCCAGGTCCATAGCCTTGAAAACCGCATTCTTTCCGAATTTGTCCTTAATCTGATTGAGTGTCTTCTGAACGCTCACATCCTTCTCATGGTCTTCAGTCATGTCAAGCAGAGACATCTGCCTCTCGCCGGTATCATCGGCGACATTATTGCAGTTGACCCACATGCGTCTAACAGGAACATTCGGATTAACTACCTTCTCGTACGCCTTAACAATCGCAGGCACTATAACAGAAGCCGAATTGCTTGGTACAGTAAGCGGCACTCCGCTCTTGGCGTAAGGCAACTCGTAGGAATTGGAATATCCAACAATAATACTTAGCGACTTTGCCACCAGATTCCTTGCCGTCATATCAAGGCAGAGCGCATTGGTCATCTCCTTGATAATCAGCTTGCCCTCCTCGAAACTGTAGTCTCGCATCAGAACCTGTCCGCTGCTGAGCGAATTGCTCCTTGGCTTATATGCTTTGATATCTGCAATTGTGGTCGGTTCCCTGCCCCAGGCATGGTCTATCAGAAGCTCGGCGTCTATACCGAAAATCTTATATAGAACCGCTTCATCTGTTCTGGCAATTCCGCCCATAGTATCAATTCCTATGCGCGCAAGTCTGCGTGCTGTTCCCGGTCCGATTCTCCAGAAATCAGTCAGAGGCCTATAATCCCACAAAGTATTGATATAGGTGTTCTCATCCAGATAGCCTATATAATCCGGCGAATGCTTGGCTGTGATATCGAGCGCAATCTTCGCAAGGTACATATTGGTTCCTATTCCGCAGGTCGCTCTCACACCAACACGAGTCGCAACTTCGTTCATCAGGAAAAGAGCCATCTCTCTCGGTGTATATCCATATCTCTTGAGATAGGCTGTTACATCGATAAAAACCTCGTCAATCGAATACACGTGCATGTCCTCTGCAGCAATATAGTCCAGATACACGCCGTATATCTCTGCCGCATAGTCAACATACAGCTGCATCCGCGGCACAGCCATTATGTAATCCAGATGCTTGGGAATCTCGAAAACCCTGCATCTGTTCTTAACGCCCTTTGCCTTAAGAGACGGTGATACCGCCAGACAGATTGTCTTCTCAGAGCGGTCAGGGTCAGCCACCACCAGATCCGTTGTCATCGGATCCAGCCCCCTCTCAACACACTCAACGGAGGCATAGAAAGACTTCAGGTCAATGCAAAGATATGTTCTGGCTCTTTGTCTGTCTATCTGAGTCATCTCTTTCCTCCTTTCTCTTCCGCGGCCGGTCATCTTGCCAGTATTATATCCTCATTCGCCCGGCTATTCTAACATTATACAACATTATATTTAATATGAACAGATGTTCTTTCTATTGTTCTTGTTCTGGGTGTTTTTTACCCCAAAACTGCTAAAAAGGGCGGTCACTAAGCTTTTGCTAGTAACACGCCCTTTTTTATTCCCCTATTAGAAGCTTGCAACTTCCGGATCAGCCGCCTCGCACTTCTCAAGAGACTTGACGTAGAGCACAGGTCCCTTTTCGCCGTATGCCTCCTCGAACTCAATGCGCACCTTTGCAGTAATCTTAATCCAGTCGCCAACCTCAAGCCCGCTTGTATCACTGTATATTGCCATAAGCGCCGCGAACTGAATATCGTCTGCGCAGCATGTCATGACATGTCTTCCGAAAGCGAATCTGCCATCCGGCAGCTCTTTGTTGATTGCAACTCTGCCCTTGAGGGTCAGCACCTTGCCATCATAGGCTTTCTCATTCTCATTGATGTCGCGATACCACTCTGCGTACCAGTCATCCTCGATTGTGATGTTCTTCTGGTTGATGTCATATGGCAGCGGATCTTCTATTGTATCCGGCTCCATGTCGTTAGGCGCATACTCGTAGATGATGAGTGACTTTCTGTTAGCTATGCGAACCTCTTTGTGAAAAGGCATTTTGTCTGCGGTCTTGTCCATGCGGTTGAAAACAACCATCTCGGCAGTCTTGAGTTTGTCGAAGCAAAGCTGACGCATGTTCTGGTTGTATATCTGGAAAGTCGACGCATCAATCAGACACATCTCCTGTGCGATAACCCAGTTGAGCGGCATAGTCTGGAAAAGCGACTCGAGCATCCACATTCCGTTGTACTCGATTACAACCCTGTCGTAGAGGCAGCCTGCGCTGATTTTACGCAAAATGCCCTTCTTGAGATCTTCCTCCTCGCGGATGTATTTGACTGTAACGCCGGGACCGGCAAACTTCTCCGGCTCGTACTCGAGCTCTCCCTCTTCGCACACTATTAGCAGAGTTCTTCCGTCATTACCGAACTCAGGGTTCGACAGTGTGTCCTGTATAAATTCTGTTTTGCCTGCTCCGAAGAATCCGGTAAAAATAAAGACCGGTTTATCGTTCATCATTCTATATCCCCTTTCGTACAATCAGAGCAAGCCTGCGACCTGCTCTGACGTCGTGCATTTTCTAAAGTGAGAACAGCTTCTTCAGCTTATCCTTCTTGAGGCCTGTTCCGATTACGATTACGGTTCCTGTTGCCTCAGCCTCACCGTTTCTTACTTCGCCCTCACCTGGCACGTAGTCGAACTCCAGCCATCCGCCATTCTTGTTCTCTACGATGCCCTTTGCTCTGAGTACTTCTCCGCACTCTTCGAGTGTATCCATAATCGCCTCGAGTTCCTCTGCAGTGTACTTGTTAGCTGTGTGCTGTGCCATCTCCTCGAATACCTCATCTGCGTGATGATGGTCGTGACCGCATCCGCAGCTACACTCTTCATCATGGTCGTGATGATGATGCTCATGTTCGTGGTCATGTCCGCAGCAGCATTCCTCATCGTCATCGTGGTGATGATGTTCATATTCGTGGTCATGTCCGCAGCAGCACTCCTCATCATGGTCGTGATGATGATGGTGTCCGTGCGCGTGAAGCTCATGATGGGCCTCTTCTCTTAAATGCTCAAGCTCTGCTGACAGAGTCTTGTTATCTTCCATAATCTTGAGAATCTTGGAACCTTCGAGCTCCGGCCAGTCAGTTGTTACGATTGATGCGCTAGGATTAAGCTCCTTGATCATATCTATAACCTCTGCAAGCTTCTCATCACTGAGCCCTGCCTGGTGGCTCAGAATAACTGAGCTTGCATGCTCAACCTGGTTCTTGTAGAACTCGCCAAAACTTCTCATCATAGCCTTTGCTCTTTTAGCATCAACTACTGTTGTGAAGCTGTTCAGCTCGATGTTCTCATTGTGCAGATCCTGCACTGCGATGATTACATCTGAAAGCTTGCCGACGCCTGATGGCTCTATAAGGATTCTGTCCGGATGATAAGTATCGATAACCTCATCCAGTGCCTTCGCAAAATCACCAACGAGGGTGCAGCAGATGCATCCTGCATTCATCTCGTTAATCTCAATACCTGTGTTCTTCAGGAAACCGCTATCAACGCCAATCTCTCCGAACTCATTCTCTATAAGAACAATCTTCTCCTCGCCGTATGCTTCAGCGACGAGCTTCTTGATAAGTGTTGTTTTACCTGCTCCCAGGAAACCTGAGAAAATATCAACTTTAGTCATGTTGAGCCTCCCTTTCTTACTACGTATAGCATTATAGCACATGGCAGCCTTCTCCGAAACATGCGACTAAGCTCATTGCCAGTCTTCGTTCTTAAGAATTCGGTTTTTCTCTGCAAAAATTTAGAATTTTTCGTTCGTCAGATAACATTTAAAGCGAAGTTCTTTAGATAATACCTTCTGCTGCATTGCGAAATTTATCGATGTTTGTCGAAAGATGTCGAAAAAGCGCGAAATTTTCAAGCTTCTGGCAGCAGCGCTTCGACATCTTTCTTCCAATAAAGGCTGCAAAAGTAAGAAATCGGTCTTCCAAACGGCGGCGATACGCCGCCGTTCTAAAGTTTCGACCGATTTCTTTCGATTCTTAAGAACAAGCAGTGGCAATGCCACTGCTTTCGCGTAAATGTCGAAAGAGCAGCGGGGACCGCTGCTCTTGTCTGCGTTATTTTCTTTTCAGCGATATAAATATTCCTGCGAAGCACACTCCGCTGAAGACCATAAAGCACACATGCATTGTTCGCACTATCAGCTCAGGGCTCGCTTGATTGAGTCCGAGACTTCCCATCATTGCACCGATGATAATAGTAAGAACCGCCATTCCGGTTGTCTGTCCGGCATTACGCATGGTCGCTACTATGGATGAGGTTACGCCTCTGTCCTCCGGCCCTACCGCACTCATAATCACATTCGTGTTAGGCGACGAGAAGAGGGCGAACCCGCATCCCATTATCACAAGTATAGGAATGATATGAGCAATCGGTGTATCAATGCCGATGGTGCAGATCAGCATCAGAGATGCCGCACAGAAGCCCATGCCTGCCGATGATAATTTATATGGTGAATACTTGTCGGACAGTCTTCCTGCGAGAGGAGAGAAAACTGCCTGAACAAGAGGTGTTGCAATCATTATGAGACCCGCAGTCTGCGATGGATATCCTTTTACCATCTGCAGATAGATAGACATGAAATATGAAAGAGCGAAAGTCGCTGCATAATTCAGGAAAGCTGCCAGGTTCGAGAATGCGAAACCTCGGTTCCTGAAAAGCGATACTTTAAGCACCGGCTCCTCTGCAGAAATCTGAGTTCTTATGAAAACCACACCCAGCACCAGTCCGACAATCATAAGCGGATAACAGAGGAGACTGCTTCCTATCTCCGAGAGTCCATACAGGAATGACACGAGGCTGACAGAATAGAGCAGCGCCTCTTTACGATCGTACTTAGGTGCCCATTCGCTAAAAGCAGTTCGCGGTGCCGCTTTGATGGCAGTGAACGCCGATACGATAACCATCAGCGCAAAGAGCCCCGACACAAGCACTACCGCGCGCCAACCGAAACGGGTGTTGAGCATGCCGCCGATTACCGGACCGGTTGACAATCCGATGTAGGTCGAGCAGACAGCAAGCCCGAGCATTCTGCCACGTTCTGATGCCGGAAATGCGCTTATGAGCACTGCATTATTTGTGGCGAAAATCATTGCCGCTCCCACGCCCTGCATGAAACGGCATGCGAGGAAGAACGCGAAATTCGGCGAAATAAGGCTCGCAAAAGTCGCGAGGCCGAAAACCACTATTCCGCTTCGCAGGACACGCACGCGGTCTGTGATATCTGCGATTTTACCGAAAGGAATCGAGAGTGCGACGCTGGCCAGAGCATAGATTGTAACAACCCAGCCGATGGTCTGCGCACTGACTCCGAACTCCGCCTCGATATTCGGAATTGAAAGATTTAATGAACTCGAATTAAACGTGGTCATAAATGATGTCACTATGACCACGAATAAAACATTTATTTGCTCTTTAGTATATTTCTTTGTCACTTTAGAATTCGAATCTGTTGTTATCTGCGTCTACGATTGCTGTAGTAATCGTAACGTCTCCGAAGAATCCGGTCAGGAGAGCCTTGAAATCCTCGACTGCAGCTTCAACTTCTGCCATGTTGACGCTTTTGAATCCGTCAATCGGAAAAAGAACATTTGTGGTGTTCTCTGTAATCATTCCGTTGGCGCCTTGTCTCCAGGTCCATCTTCTGGTTCTAACTTCATGTCCGGTTACATATACAACCTCGCCTGCGTCAGGATTGTCTTCCTGTCCGTCGAAGGTGATAAAAACATCTCCCTCTGCCGCCGGTCTGACCTCAAGACCGCCATCGAAAGTGTCAATATCGTGAGCGCCGACAGGGAGCTTGTACTTGACCGAAATTGCATTTCCCAGATCAACTGCAGCGTTGATTGCTGGAAAATCTCTTCCTTTTGCGATTCTGTCCATAAGTGCTTCGATGGAGCACGAATATCTGTTAGGGTTGATGCCGAGTGCCTTGAATGCATCCCTGTAAGGAATTACCGCGTCAAGATTCTTTGGCTTCTGGTCGCCGATATAAGCAGCACAGTCTGCAACGCCTGTCGCAACCATCTCTGCAAGTTCAGGGATGACCTTAGTGTTGTCGATTCCCTTGACAGCTACCGCTCCGAAAACTGCATCTGGCAGTTTCTCGAATACTTCTTTTGATACTTCATAGAACATAATCTACCTCCAATCCCTTTAATCCCCTTTATTTATACCGAATAGCAGAAAAGTTCCCGTGCATATGCAGGGGAACTTCTATTCGATATTATCAAATCTGTAGTTTGTATTATCCTAAACCCTTATATCTCAGCTTATGCCTGAAGTGCCTCGTTAAGAGCTGCAACAAGCTGGTCTGCATCGAGTCCGTGTACAACAGATGCCTGCTCGATTGACTCACCCTGTGAAGATGGGCATCCGATGCACATCATGCCGTTAGCAAAGAATGTACGTACAAGCTCAGGATGCTCGTTGATAACTTCTCCAATAATCATGTCCTTTGTGATTGCCATTGGTATCACTTCCTTTCATTAATAGAACTTAATGTAAAAGTACCACTTTTGGACTTTTTGTCAAGGGGAATAAAAGTGTTATAATGGATTCAGGAGGAAATGTCGATTATGATTCCATTTAGAGAAGTCACACTTTCGGACAAACCGCTGATTGACAGCCTGATTTGTGCCGACGGGTGCCATGGTGCTGATTACAATTTCGCCAACATCTTTATCTGGCGAAAAATGTACAAACCGCTTATTCACATAACAGAAGGACTGCTGCTCGTTGCAATGCCCGAAAGCAATCTCTACTCGTACCCTATGGGCGACGGCGATATAAAGACCGCCATTGAGATGTACCGCGAAGACGCTCACGCCCGCGGCCACAGCCTCATCGTAAGAGGTCTGACAGATGAGACAGTAAAGACTTTTCAGGCTATATACGGCGACAGCTTTGAATACATAGAAGATCGTGATACCGCAGACTATATCTACAGTGCAGAGAAGCTCCGCTACCTCGCAGGACGCAAGCTGGCATCGAAGCGAAATCACATCAGGCACTTTGAGAAAAACGGAAACTGGGAACTTCGTCGTCTCGGCGGCGATTTTCTCGCAGAGGGTCTTGAGCTTGTTGACTCTGACGGCAAGCCTATCGGCATAACAGATTTCGATGACGCGCGCCGTGTCATCGACGCATTCTATAAAGAGAAGGACGACCCTGATTTTGAAGATGAGGCCCTCGCAGTGGAAGAGATGTTCGCACACTTCGACGAGCTCGGCTTCATCGGCGCAGTGCTTTATCAGAACGGAAAACCCGTTGGTTTTACCGCGGGAACGCACCTCAGCTCATGCGGTTACGATGTGCACTTCGAGAAAGCACTTGGCGGCGTGGATGGTGCATACACGATGATCAACCGTGAATTTGTCAATATGCTCTGTCAGATATATCCGGGCCTTGAGATGATTAACCGCGAGGAGGATCTCGGTATCGAGGGACTTCGCAGGGCTAAGCTCAGCTACAAGCCGGACATTCTGCTGATGAAATATATCGCAAAGGAGAGAACTGATGGCTAGAGTCAGACCCGCGGGCGATGATTACAAGGCGCTTCGCACACTCTGGGTGAACACATTCGGAGACAACGCTGATTTTGTCGATGATTTCTATAAAGCCTGGGGCGAGGATATTGAAGGATATGTGCTCGAAGAGGAAGGCAGCGTCTCAAGTGCGCTGACTATGTTCCTCATGGGCGAGCTCGTGATTCCGTCAGATTGTATTGTAACATCCGGCGTCGGTTCTGCACCGGCGGATATACGAAAGCCGGCATATGTCAGCTATGCAATATGCACTGATTCTTCAGCACGAGGTCAAGGCTTCGGTTCTCAGATTACGGAATATGCTCGCGATCTTGCGCTTTCACGCGGTGCTGTCTCACTGCTGTGTCCCGCCGAGCCATCACTGGTTCGTTTCTACCAGCCGCTGAGTTATGAACCTCGCTTCTATGCGACCGAAACGGAGCTTTCGATCGCTTCCTCTGCCGGCATCAGCACCGGAGCTTCTGATTCTGAAACTCCGGACATAGAGCTTCTTAGCGCCGAAGCATACGGCAGACTAAGGGAGGAACTTCTTAAAGATACTGTGCACATTGATCTCAGTTCCCGCGCACTCGAATATATTGCATCAACACACAGGCTTTACAGTATGCGCGGAGGCAGGATTATCGCCGCTCTTGTAAAGGACACAGCTGATTTTGCGGAGGTAATATGCAATCCGCTGATTGAAGCCAGAGCGCTTGAATCCGTGCTCGCAGGTCTTGGCGCCGAACTCGGCCTTGAGACACTTACATACCGCACACCCGGCAACGAATATCTGCAGACGGGTACGCTCAGCACGGAATATGTCCAGGCAATGATCGCCAGCGATGGACGCCTGTATTTCAGCAACGGTTATTTTGGATTTCCGTTTGATTAGAGTAAGGCAATAGGATATACTCTTGTGTATTAGAATAGGAACATATTCTAAACACGCTTAATTATGCAAATCAACTTTAGAAAGGAAGAATATATATGAATATTGTATGTCTCGATATGGAAGGTGTTCTCGTACCTGAGATTTGGATTGCTTTTGCAGAAGTAACAGGAATTCCCGAGTTCAAGAGAACAACAAGAGATGAGCCTGACTACAACAAGCTCATGAAGTACAGAATCGACCTGCTTGAGAAGCACGGCCTCGGTCTCAAGGAGATTCAGGATGTAATCGCTCAGATTGAGCCAATGGAAGGTGCCAAGGAGTTCCTCGATGAGCTTCGTGCAACAACTCAGGTTATCATCCTCAGTGATACTTTCTCACAGTTCGCAGCGCCTCTTATGAAGAAGCTCGGATACCCAACAATTTTCTGCAACGAGCTTATTGTTGGTGACGACGGAATGATTAAGGATTTCAGAATGAGATGCGTTAAGTCAAAGCTGACTACAGTTAAGGGTCTTCAGGACATCGGTTATGACACAATCGCAGCAGGAGACAGCTTCAACGACCTCGGAATGATTCGTGCAAGTAAGGCAGGATTCCTCTTCAAGTCAACTGACGCAATCAAGGCTGACAACCCTAACATCCCTGCATTCGAGGAGTACGATGAGCTTCTCGCAGCAATCAAGGCTGCACTGTAGAAGGCTCACGTTTCAATGCAAGCTAAAAGCATCCGCAATTGCGGATGCTTATTTTTTACCACGATTATCGTGTCATTCCGACCTTGATAGTTCTCGTCGAATTATTCTTCAGCAGCTTCCTTGTCCTCAACTGCCTCTTCTACCTCTTCAGCCTCTTCAGCTTTCTTCTCTGCCTTCTCTACGGCCTTTGCAGCCTTTGCAGCTTTTGCGGCTTCCTTCTTTGCAGCCTTCTCAGCCTTTGCAGCTGCAAGCTCTTCAGCGCTTACATAGTACGCAGGGTTCTGTGAACGCACTTCCTCAAGGATATAGCCTGCCATAAATACAAGAATCGCCATTACCAGTGGATTCATTACTGCTGACAGAACATATGACATTGTGTCGCCCATATTCTGGCCCATTGTAGTTCCGTACTGACCGAACATGCTGCTCAGGTAAGTAAGTGTCGATACAAAAGTAAAGCATGTGTAGACCAGCAGCAGAGCTGCAACTACATAACATGCAATAGCAATACCGGATCTTCTGAATTTCTTTTCATTCATTGTTCTAACATCTCCAATTTATATATTTTGTTCAAGTTAATGATAACACCATTATTCGATTTTTCTTTGTTTATTATGTGGTGCTTTAATGAAGAATCTTACGATTCTATTCGCCAGTCGATTGGTGTGCCGCCGTTGTCTTCGATAAAATAATTGGCTCTGTCGAAGTATCTTCCGCCGAAAAACCCTCTATATGCGGACAACGGACTTGGATGCGGTGCGGTGATAATCAGGTGTCTTGTGCCGACATCTTTTGCCGCCTCAAGGATAAGTTCTTTCTTCCTGCCGGCAGCTGCGCCCCACAAGATAAAAACAACGGGCTTTTCTCTTGCGGCGAGTTTCCTTATAACCGCATCAGTGAATTTCTCCCAGCCTTTGTCCCTGTGTGAGGCCGCCTCATGAGCTCTTACTGTAAGAACCGTATTAAGAAGCAGCACTCCCTGGCGTGCCCAAGGCACAAGAATGCCTTCCGATGAGTCATCATTTGAATTCAAAGTGCGGCTCTTTTGTTCATTTTCGTCACTAAGCTCCGTCCCCCTTAACTCAATAAGTATATTGCGCAGCGAAGGAGGCTGCGGTATATTTTTCGGCACAGAGAAAGCAAGCCCGTGCGCTTGCCCTGGTTCGTGATATGGATCCTGCCCAAGTATTACAACTTTTGTATCTGCAAATGAGGTATATTTGAAAGCATTGAATATATCCTCTGCAGGGGGGAATACAGTCGTGCGACTGTATTCCCCTTGCAGGAATTCCCTTAAGCTGATGTAGTAATCCTTTTCGAATTCTTCACTCAGGATTGCATCCCAATCGTTTCCTATCTTCTGCATTATTTCTGCATCTCGTACTCATTACCATCTGCATCTGTGAAAGTAATGGTTTTATCATTTCTTACTGCTATACCTTGCTTACCATCATTATAAGTAATTGTGGCAGTTTTGTTGGAATCATTAAATTCCCATGTACCCTCGTACTCATCTCCGAGCAGATTCACTACGCAGCTTCCGCTTTTGTTGAGCTTGAGGAAGCCGGCTGATACGAGGCCAAGTGCCTCGATTTCGTCCTCCTCCATAACGAGTGTACCTGCTTTCACTTCCGTCACATTCCAGCGTCCAATCATTTTAGTTCTATCAGAGCATGCTGTGAATACGAACATCATTGAAAGAATCATTGCGATAATAAGTAAGGTTTTGCGATTTCTCATTATGTCTATCTCCAGTTAATAATTTCTTTGTTCCCGGTATAACCTATATTAATTTCCTGATGGGATGTAAGCTGCGATTGCGCCAGCAAGTGTTGCCAGTGGCATTGTCTGGAGCCATACTCTTCCCGGACCTGTAACTACAGTGTTGAAGAGACCCTCGCCTCCGCCAATAACATTAGCGAATCCTTTTATCACCTGAATATCCATTGAGCATGTAACATCCATAGCTGCGATGTAACCGCTGTCTACAACAAGCTTCTCGCCTGCTGCAAGCTCCTTAACCTCAACTTCTCCATCGAACTCGAGGAAAGCATAGCCTGCGCCTGAAAGCTTCTGCATGATGAAGCCCTCTCCGCCGAAGAATCCTGCGCCAATCTTCTTCTGCAGATAGATGTCCATCTGAACATTAGGAGTAGCTGCGAGGAAAGAACCCTTCTGCGCGATAATTGGTGCCTCTCCGATGTTGAAAGCCTTGATTGGGCCAGGAACTTTCTTTGCAAAAGCAATCTCTCCTGCCTGTGATGCTGTATATGTGTTCAAAAACAGTGACTCACCCATAAGAGCCTTCTTAAATGCTCCGCCGAGTCCGCCGGCCTTTGTCTCCATTGCAATTCCCGGTGTCATCCATGCCATAGCTCCTGACTGACATTTGAGTGATTCTCCTGCCTCCATCTGGCAGACAAGAACTGTAAATGGCTCATGCTTAATCTGATATTTCATTTGATAGTCTCCTTTCATGACATCTATTAATACAGTACACAACATATGCACTGCTTATTCCAACAATTATTCCTCCAAGAACATCCGAAGGAAAATGCATTCCGAGATAAAGTCTCGATAATCCTACAAGTGCTGCTAAGGTCACTGCCGCGATGCCGTATCTCCTTCTGAATCCGCAGATTCCGGAGTTAAGCAGTATCGCCGTCGCAGTTGCAAAAGAACTCGTTGTGTGTCCGGACGGGAACGACCAGTCGCCGGGATCCGGAGTAAGTCTTGTTACCTCGTCGAAAAGAGTCCATGGTCTCGGTCTCTCAACAAGTGGTTTTAGACATACATTGCATATCACAAAGCCGATAAAAAGCGATACCAGTGCCAGCACTCCAAGCTTGCGTGTTCTTCTGAAGCAGATGAGCACAATACACAGCCCCAGCCAGAATGCACCCCACTCTCCGAAAAAAGTTATGAACTTCATAACGGGGGTAAGTGCATCGCATACCAGCAGATTCTGAATCGCAATCAGAAGCTGCCCGTCTGCCTGAACAAACCCGCTCATGCTTATGCCTCCTCGATAAGGCTTTCCGGACAGTTAACGAAAACCTTTGGCAGTCTCTGTCCGAATCCGCAGGTAATCTCGTAGTTGATTGTACCTATAAGCTCTGCGAGCTCGTCCGCAGTTATCGCTTCTTCACCCTGCGTACCCATTATAACAGCTTCCTGGCCCTCGTATGCGTCCGGAATATCTGTCAGGTCAATCATGCACTGATCCATGCAGATATTTCCGATTACAGGAACTCTCTTTCCGTCAACGAGCACGCATACCTTGCCGCTGAGAGCCCTCTTGTATCCGTCCGCATATCCAAGTGGAAGAGTTCCGATTACAGACTCCCTCTCACTTACGAAATTGCGGCCGTAGCTTACAGCTGTTCCTGCAGGAACCTTCTTTATATTTACAATATTCGCCTTAACTGACATAACCGGCTGAAGATCAATTGCTTTATCCTTCAGGTATCCGGATGGATAGCATCCGTAGAGAATGATTCCCGGTCTTGTCGCATCAAAGTGCACTTCAGGGTGCACCATAACAGACGCACTGTTGGCTGCAATTCTGTATATGTCCTCAATTCCGCGGGACTTAAGTTCTTCGCAGAAATTCATATAGTTCTCAGCCTGCTTCTCTGTGTAGCTTCTGTCCTCTTCATCGGCTGTCGAGAAGTGTGTGATAATTCCCTCAATGGAAAGATTATCCATCGCCATCATTCTCTCGTAATCATCAGCGGCCAGCTTAAGCTCCTCTTTGAACATTGTGCGGTAGCCGATTCTTCCCATTCCTGTGTCGATTGCAAAAAGTACTTTTGCCTTGCTTCCTGCTTCTGCGGCTGCATCATTAAGTGCTTCTGCAGCGGCGAGGCTTCCGATAACCGGTGTAAAATTCTCTTCAACAACGACATCTGCGTTCACTGCAGGTGTCAGTCCGAGAATGATAATATCCTCGTCTGCGCCCTCCTCTCGAAGCTCAAGTGCCTCGTCCAGAGTTGCAACAGCAAAACGCTTTGCCCCGTTTGCGGCAAGAACAGCCGCACACTCCGCAGCCCCGTGACCATAAGCGTCTGCTTTTATCACGCCTATCATTTCCTGCCCGTCAGCCAGATGCTCTCTTATTGCTTTTATATTGCTGTCAAGTGCGGCAAGATCTATCTCGACCCATGCTGCTCTGAGTAATTCTTTATACATTAGAGGTATTCTCCCTTACTTGTCCTTCTCCAGATACCCATCTTCTCGGCTTCTTTGATGAGTTCTTCTCTGCACTCAGGATGTGCGATGCTTATAATCTGCTCAGCCCTCTGCCATGTTGATTTGCCCTTAAGATTAACTCCTCCGAACTCGGTTACCACGTAGTGCACTGCCGCACGAGGTGTAGTTACGATTGATCCACGTGGCAGTGTCGGATGAATCAGTGAATGTTTGTTGCCATCCTTGTCCTCTCTCGCGGATTTTGTGCAGATAAAACTCTTTCCGCCGTTCGAAAGAAATGCGCCGAGAACGAAATCGAGCTGTCCTCCTGTTCCGCTTACATGACGGAAGCCTACACTCTCAGAACATACCTGTCCGTAGAGATCGATTCCAATGCATCCGTTAATCGAGATAAAATTATCGAATTCGGCAATTGTATGCACGTTGTTAACATAATCAACTGGTGCACTGCAGCAGATAGGGTTGTCATCGATAAAATCGTATACCCTGCTGCTTCCTCCGGCAAAGGTGTATACCGAAAGGCCCTTGTCTCTTGGTTTTCTGTTGGTGAGCTTACCTGCGTTATAGAGATCTACATAACCGTCAACGAACATCTCACTGTGAGCCGACAAGTCTCTTATATCTGAGTCAGCCAGCATTGTTCCAACTGAGTTTGGAACGGCTCCGATTCCAAGCTGAAGTGTGCTGAAGTTGTTAACCTTGCCAACGATGAATTCAGCAATTCTCTTGTCTTCGTCAGATGCAGCCTTTGGCTTCATCTCCGGCAGAGATGGATTGTCTCCCTCGATTATGTAGCTTACTTCTGCGATATTGATATGTGAGTCATAGCCAAGTGCAATAGGCATGCTCTCATTTACTTCGACAATTACAGTCTTTGAATGTCTGATAATGCCCCAGAGATCTGCGTTTACAGGTCCGAAGTTGAAGTTGCCGTATTTGTCCATTGGCGCAACCTGAAAGCAGCAGATATCGAAACCGTTTCCCTCCTGTGCCCAGTAGAGAGGCTCCTCGTTAAAAAGCTGCGGTACGAACCAGGTGTTACCCTCACGCTGCATCATTCTGTCATGCATACCGAAGTGTGTTGTGTAGAATCTCGCCTGCTCAACAGACTGGGTTGCTTTATATGTCTCCATGAGATCTTTTCTGATTGCGATTTCGGTCTGAATTTCAAGCCCACGAAGCAGTGTATCGTTCTTAAGTCTCGAGGCAAGCGCCCTGTCCATATATACAGAGGTTCCTGTTCCGATTCCAAAGTGAAGGCGGTAATTACTTTTGACAAGATTTGCCGCATAGTCCGCCGTAATCAGCTTTGACATGTACTCACTCTGAACCTGCTTGATATTATACATACTCTTTCCCCTTTCTACGCCCTCTCCGGAAGCCCCGGGAGAACACGCCTATGTGAACATATAGACCCTCGTATTTTACCGCATACAAGACATTCATTCAAGCAGAGCACCTGATAATTATGTGCCTGCCCAGCTGCTGGCTATGTTGAAAGAGACCGGTCCCTGTGGTATTATTCTCTTTGTTAAAACAAAATGTCTCAGTAGCTCAGGGGACAGAGCACCGCTCTCCTAAAGCGGGTGTCGGAGGTTCGAATCCTCTCTGGGACACCACACTTGCAATATTCGAACTTTTACTTCTACCCCGGCGGATTCGCTGTAGAAGTCTGGTTCAAATAAGGTACACAAAAAACGGCTTAACGCCGTTTTTTGTGTTTCAATTGAGGTTAAATCACTTAATTACTTCCTATAATACATCCTCATTATTGTGAAACTTTTATTCCGATCACATTCATCACATAATCGAAATATGTTATCTTGTCATAAACTATTCTGGCTTCTACTGCCATTCCATTAGTTACAGTTACATTGTCCCCATTCTTTGTATTGAGAACTGTTGATTCCGGTTTAATCTTTATCTTAAAGAATGATTGCTGACCGTCTTCACTGATTGAGATGTCAGAATCGATTTCTGTTACTTCCCCTTTCAATGTTCCATAAACGTTCGGCTGCAAGCCTGAGACTGCAACAGTTACAGCATTTCCGACATCAATTCGACTGCGATCTGACGCCGAAACAGTAGCCTCGATTATAGCTTTATCTCCATCTGTGTCTGAGAGGCTTGCAATCGGACTGCCGGCCTGTATCACCACACCGTCTTTATACTCCCCTAGCAGATGCAGCTTTCCAGAGGCATTTGCTGTAACTGTAAAGTTTGCCTCTTCGGATTTTAACGCACTGATCTGACTGTCTATTGCATCTACTTCCTGCTGATTCTGTTTCTGCGAAGCAGCTGCCGTATTCATAGCTTCATATTTCGTTTGCTGTCTTGCTGCTTCATTGCTTTTTACTGCTGCAGCTATTTCTTTATCCGAGTAGTCCAACTTTTTCAGTGCGCCCTTATCTATAACCTGTTGCTCGAGCTGTTTCTCATACGCTTTATATTGGCTGTAATATAAGCTATCCGATTTATCACTGGATGAAAAATAATTCTTCGAATCTTTAATAGACTTTACCAGCTGAGCATATTTTGAAGCTGTCACTGCGTATGATGCGCGCTGCGCTTCGAGTTGCTTAATCTGCATATCTATATCATTGCTTTTTACCTTGAAAAGTTCCTGTCCTTTTCTAATGTCCTGCCCCTCATGCATGCTGACATCATAAATCTCTCCGCCATACTCGCTCATTACATAGTTCTTGTCCACCCCTTGAATTGTACCGTTTGCCATTACAATATACGGTCTCTTCGCATGCGTTGACCAGATAGACACAACAATAATAATCGCAAACACAATTATGAGAAGAAAATAACCGAAACCTGGCACATCCTTCTCATATAATAATCTACTGTCTTTTAATTCATCTAATGTCGTTGGCTTATTCATTTGTTTTGTGTAAATCGATGCTTAAATCTTTTTTATATATTATTAACGTAATCGTTACCGCAATTGCTATATATACTACCAGCAATAATATCGATAAAAAAGTTTTATCCGGGAGAACAGTAATTCTCGAATTATCTGACAATAGAAAAACAAGTAAATTGTTAGCACTGTGCACAATCATGCTCACGACCAAATTTCCTGTTGCTTCATATGCAAGACATAAACATATTCCAATTAATAGTGCATTTATATCCGCATATGCACTTCCATGTGTGAACGCAAAAATGGTACTTGAAACAATTGCCGCCCCAAAGAAGGAATTGTTCTTACGCAATCTGCCAAATATTGCACCTCTAAATATTAACTCTTCTGCTATAGGAGCCAAAACTACAAGAACTACAAACACAAGAGGTCCATTATTGCTTGTCGTAGTATCCCATGGCCTTGTCTGATCCATTTTTAACAGTAGCAATAAAGTTTCTAATGCACTTGAAAATGCAAGGACTGCAATGTATACAAGTATGATTATTTTCGCATTTTTTAAAATTCCCTTATTACTAAAATTAATGATTTTTTCTGATCTCAAAATATAACCAGTTGCAGCTATCTGAATCAATGAACCAAATGCTGTAACGAGCAATCTTCTGTTATTATATTCAATTCCTTCGTATCCATGTGTTGCTATGCTTAAACCCAATGATGCCATCACTAAGGCAAAAATATATAAAAACATTATTTTAATGCAAAAATTAACATCTTCGTGTGTAGGTTTTATCATGTATTCTCTCCTTAACTCACAGAGACGGGATAGCCACTAAAAGGCAACTATCCCGTCATACCTGCCAATTGATTATTTCTGCATACTCTTAGGGCTAAAACCTTTTGGCGTTTTGTACTTTTTTCCAGAAATGCAATCATCAATAAACTTCGATGCGCAGTATCCAGCTGCGAATGTCAAAAGCTGACTTACTCCACCTTCAACTTGCATCATCTCGCTACTGCTTAATGCCATAGCTGAATTTGGTAAAACCATATTATTGTGCATATCATTCTCCTTTCTTTTCTATATAGTATTCTAAACAACGACACCATATGTACACTCTAATGTCATGTGTTTATTCAGAAAAACACAAGCACATTGTGTATGCAATGCGCTATGATAGCCGCATCAATAGAACCTGTGCACTTATAAACTAAGGCATAACAAACTCCTGAAATAATATATGGTATGGAAGTTGCGCTAAATAGATTATGCATTAATCCAAATGCAACACTTGATATTATAACGGCAATAAAAACAGCCACTTTTTCGTTGCTGATTTTCCTTTTAAGTCCTTTTTCAAACCAGCACATTATCACTCTTCGAAAAAACAGTAATCCTAATACGAGTACCTGAGCCAAGAATAACCGTTGCAAAAACTACCCGGACAATACTTGCTGTTTTAAATTGCTCATCAAGCATAGCCTGATTCCCCGAAGCCAGTACCTCTTCCCCGAAAATTCTGCAGTAGATATAGAACATCAATGTATCAGAAGCAACAGCCGCAACAATTATTATCAGTTTTTTAAACATTTTCTTTTTTCGGAGCGACAAAACATCTCATTCTTAAAGCAATATATACCAAGAACGCCTACGATACACACGCCCATAAGAGATGCATTACTTGAAAAGACTTCTCTAAATTTAAATAAATATTCAAGCATGCCATATACAAAACGAATGCCTATATATGCTAATAAATATAATTCTTCTTTTCTTAAATTGCTCTGATTTTCCATCATTGTTTACGCCCTAGCGACCAGACTTCTAATTCATTGATTTTGCTTACGAAAATTGTAGCCGCGCTCAAAATTCCAATAAGCTCAAAAAACGTCAGCATCTACACTTACAATACGTAATATATAGCCCGACCAGATTATCAACTATGTATACACGGTTACATCTGTGTCATTTGATGGAATTTATTCGCTCTTTGCGTGCTTATCTACATATTCTTTCACGATGTTGCCTTGTTGCATTTCCCACAAGCAGTAATACCTACCCTGCTTTGCTATCAACTCATCGTGAGTACCCGTTTCAATCACTTTGCCTTCGTCTAGAACAATTATCTTATCGCAATGTCTTATAGTGCTTAATCTGTGTGCTACTATTAGCATTGTTTTGTTCGGCAGCTTGTTATAGATAGTGTCGAAAATCACATTCTCCGTTCCGAAGTCAAGGTTACTGGTGGATTCATCGAGAATGAACAAATCCGCATCTTTAAGAAAAGCTCTTGCAAGTGCTAGCCTTTGCCGCTCTCCTCCACTTAATCCCTGCCCTGCTTCTTCAAGATATGTGTTCATCTGCAATGGCTGTTTTCTTATAAAGTCCTGAGCATCTGCCATAGCCAGAGCTCTTGTTATCTCAGATTCTGTTGCATTTGGTTTTACCATTGCAACATTTTCGTAGATACTCTTGGAGAAAAGTTGGATATTCTGCGGAACAAGCGAAATGTTCTTCCTCAAACACTGCGGAGATATCTCATTCAAGTTGATTCCGTCAATTGTAATCTTGCCATTTTCTATTTCATAATATTTGAGTAGCAATTTAACTATCGTGGATTTACCGCTTCCACTTGCACCAACTAGTGCAGTTTTCTTGCCGTGTTCAATCATGAAAGATACATTCTCAAGTGCAAGATTTCTGTTTCCATATCTAAAAGATACATTGTCAAGTTTAATATCGCCGTTTAAACTGCACTTATCTCCAGACTCGCTTGGAGTAGTCTCTTTTTCATATTCCAGAATTTCTGCAATTCTCTTCATCGAAATCTGTGCTTCCTGGATATCCAGCTGTAATCCCACCAAGCTTCCAACAGGCTCCATGAAATAGCTTGTTAGGGTCATAAATGCCATAAGTGAACCTATCGTTAGGTTTCCATCTAGTACCTGTTTAATGCCAAAGTACATGATGAACAGGTTGCCGATTGTTCCGATGATATCGGAGATTGCACCCTGTATCGTGGATAGCCAGCCTTCCTTATATGCTATTCTTAGAGACCTTATGTATTCTCTTTCAATGCCGTCAAGTTCTCTTCCCTCTGATGCATTGCCTTTGATGGTTTCTACTGCTTCAAGGCCCTCTATTATCTGTGAATTCAGAACAGAAGCTTGCTGCATCTGTTCCTGATTGATCTTCTTGTATGGCTGTTTGAAGATGAATACTAATACAATGCTTAAGAGTGTGAGTAGTGCTATTATTGCGAATAATCCACTGTTCATTCTAAACAGGATCACGCCTGTTATAACTGCCATAGATACATCCATAATTAGCGTCAAGGCTATGTTGGTAAATATATCCTTTATGGTAAATGCATCCGAGAATCTTGTTATTATGTCTCCCGTCTTCCTTGTTGCAAAGAACCTCATCGGCAGCGAATAGATATTCTTGAAATATCCGAGCATTAACGGAATATCTATTCTCTGTGACAGATGCAACATTATCCAGCTACGGATAAAGCCTATGAGTGTCTGTGTGAATGCGACCAACGAGAAAATTATCAGGCTGGATAGCAGAAGTTTATCCAGTCCGTATGGGAGAACCTCATCCATTATTATCTTGTTAAACAATGACGATACTATCCCAAGAACAGTCATCATCAGCGATGCCAATATTGCAAAGATAAATAGTTTCTTTTGAGGTATGAGTAGCGCTACAAATCTCTGAAATGTTGACTGTCCGTCTATCTTACCTGTTTTAAATCCGTCATTAGGGCTTAATATGAGAAGTGCGCCGGTAAATCTCTTGAGAAAATCTCCTACTGCTATTTTCTCTATTACTTCTTTTCCCGGATCTCCTACAGTAACTTTGTCGTTCTTGATCTTATAGATAACAACGAAATGGCTTAGACCTTCTTTGGTAATGATGTTCGCTATACATGGAAGCGTGTATTTACTGAGAAAGCCTTCTTTATCTACTCGTACTGCCTGATTGTCAAAGCCGAGCTTTTCTGCACACTTACTGAGCCCGATAAGGTTAGTCCCTTTTAAATCTGTTCCCATCATGTCTCGTAGCTTTGTGATGGTAGTCTCTTTCTTATAGTACAGACATACCATCGCCAAACATGCTGCTGCGCAATCTGTCATGTCATGTTGTTTAACTAACCTATATTTTCTATTCAACTGCTATTTCCTCAAAAAAAATCTTTCAGCAATAATATGTTATGCCGAAAGACCGCTTATTCCCATATTAGCGGCCAGGCTGTCATACGCTGTTAGCGCTAAGACCCTATGACTTTGCGTCCCTGACTTTCATCAGGTTTGCCCAATGTTTACTTTTATATATTTATTGTACCATGTTGAATTAACTATAATCAATGATAGCAAGCAATCTTTAATATTGCTGTAAAAAACAGCTGGTAGTCTTTTGACCACCAGCTTCCAACTAACGCTCCAAGTCTATTTCTTTCGCGCGGATTTCTGCAAAAATCTCCTTCGGAATTTTTCTGAGAAGTTTATCCTGTTCTCTCACTTGCCTCTCAAGTTTTCTGATCGTTACTTTATCCTCTCCGGCATTTTGTCTTTCATCATACAGCTCATCACGAGCATGTCTATATGCGTTATTGGCATCGTGAAGACTTTCAGAGAGATAGTCAATATGCTCCGATACCTTATGAACTTCAGCGTGAAATCTATCCATTTCCGGTATCAGTGCAGCAAGTTTTTCGATTAACTCGTCTCTCTTTTTCCCAACGTTCATGAAATTCATATCACCAAGTTCATTCAATATTTCCTGACACTGACGATCAAGAGCGTCTCCCTTTTTGAACAGCCAGGTCGGAATATGCTTGCGATGAGTCTCGATTGCGGAGCGTCCGCGTTCAAGGTCAGGCCACCGCTCCGACATGCAGTCGTGGAATTCTGTCTGCCATTCCGACAGCTTTTTCTGATTGCCGAGGATATCTTTTGCAGACAATCTGCCGTCAGAAGTAATCGGACAGAACGACAGATGCATGTGCGGAGTCTTCTCGTCCATGTGCACGATTGCAGAAATAATATTGTCTTTTCCGATCCGTTCACTGATGAAGCCGAGTGCTCTTTCAAAGAATTCTTTCTTCTCTTCAGCGGGTAATTCATTCATGAATTCGGGTGATGCAGTGATCAAAGTCTCGATCATTATCACAGAATCTTTTCTCTTTCTGCAGCCTGCGTCTTTGATTTTCTGATTCAGTTCTTTAGTGTAAGTGTACTTCGGCGGATCGACCAGATGATAATTCAGGTCAGCTTTTTCTATATCAATATCAGGATTGCTCTTGTAAGCTGCCTTCTTTCTTTCGTTGTGTCTCTCGCACGAAGCGACTGATCCACCTTTCCTTTTCTTAAATCTTAATATCGCAAAAGCCATTATGATGACTCCTTTCTTCATTTATATTTACGTCGCCATCAGCCTCGATGGGTATGGTCAATGACGCAAAATGACGCAAATGACGCTAATATATACCACGGGCAAAACCTTTAAGTTGCGTCATCCCCATCGAGGAAAACACCCGTAAAAGCTGCGGAGTGCCGCCGATAAAAATTGAAAGCGACATCTCCAGTTCGGCACCTGTATATGAGATCTGTGCCGAAGCTTTTATAACGGGTGTAACACACTAGACTTTGCAAGCAAAATCCGTGTGCCGAGGGATACTCCCTCCGGACTCCCTGTAGCCTCAAGCTGTCGCTCAGGCTGGCATAAGTGCCTTTTATCAGTATGCGCACTTATGCTTCGGGCAGTAGACAACTACTGCCCGTGATACCATCTGAAGAGAATGACGCCGATTTCTTTAAATAACCGCTATTTGAATTTGCGTCATTGCCGTCATTTGCGTCACCGCGCCTCTTCTGATCAGGCAAGCGTCTCAGCGTTATCAACCGCGCTTCACTGGTTCTTCTCATCATCAGCTCGACATTATAGTCATGTTTGATTTTGTCAACATTCGGATTAAGTCTTCTTGTAAAAGAACTTGGCATCATGCTATCTTCACCGAGCACTCTCATCATCTCAGTTGCAGTTCCTTCCCAGTAGGTTCTGTCACCCAGTACGTCTTCCATTATTTTATCGAGGAATGGATCCTTAGGTTCATCCCACAATTCTCTTTCAATCGACTCAAGTTCCCAGTTTAGATTCTGTCTGTTGAATTTCATGTTGAGCCTCATATCCTGGATATCTCGGCTCACGACATTAAGAACGCCGTCGTCTCCGTGACGTTTTTCTTTTGTAAGAATAAAAGCCCCATCCGCCGAGCCGACCAATCCATTAGTTCCTGAGAGTTTGTCCAGAATATCCTCTGCGTCCATCTTCCTCGTATGGTGAACTATAAGTATGCTCACGTTCCTCCAGTCCGTTATCTTCTTGATAGATGATATAACTGCATAGTCATCTGCATATGACCCTCCGTCCGATGGTCTTGCCTTCTGTAAGGTGTCAATGATGACAAGCGCCGTGTCAGGATGATCGTCAATAAACGCTTTAATCTGCTCCTCTAATCCTTCAGATATTTTCTCAGCACAAGTTGCAAAATGCAGATTCTTTGTTGTTTCTATTCCGAACATTTTGTTCATTCTCTGCTGAATCCTCTGTTCATTGTCTTCGAGCGCCAGATACAGGACTGTACCCCGTCTTACTGGAAATCCCCATAAAGGAATTCCCATGCTTACATGGTACGCAATCTTCATTGCCATAAAAGATTTGCCGGTCTTAGGTGCCCCTGCGAGGAAGTTAGTTCCTCCATGTATCAGCCCATCAATCACCGGATATCTCGGGAAAAAGAAAGTGTCCATTATCTCTGCCGCTGTTCTTGTTTCGAGCGTGTTACTCGATGCTAAAAATGTTTCGTAATCCATTGTGCCCTCCTTAATTGTTTTCTTTGATGTTTCTTGTCTTATACCAGTTGATTCTTGGTGAACTCAGTCCATGCCCTCTTTGATGCTGCTGATTGTAAGGCTTCTTCTCATCATTCGCTCTGAGCCAATCTGTAACCGCTTGAATTTGATAGAGTTCTGGCATAATCGCCCTTACAAACATATTGATCTGCTTTTTACTTAGATTATTCATGCTTACATCCTCCTTTCTGCTCTTGATCCTTGTTGCACTAACGAATCAGGCAGGCTTTGGAAGCAATAAAAAAGCCGGCCTACATGACCGGTTTGATTGCACAACAAATAAGGTGTATCAAAATGTCATGTAAGCCGACTACGGTTAACTACCATTAGTTGGATGATAAGTATTCCTTCCTCCCCTTATCCGGGCGTCCGGACCCATTTCCGGAATCATTATCAGGAGGGAGTGTGCATCACTCCTCCACAGGAATTTAACCTCCCGAAGGATCTCCTCGGGCCGCCCCATGTAGTATGTCAAGACGGGAGTATCATTGTCTTCCGGAGTTGTCATCGCACTTGAAGTTGCTAGCCTTCATTTTGGATATACTGTATTATCGCTCGTCCGCAAAACGGAGTCTCTGCGTACAGATCGCTCATGCTCACAGCGTTAACTGCATAGTCCGGAGAATGTTCCTGATAACGGCGTATTCATAATTACACATCTGCTGAATTCTGTAACAGAAAAAACAGAACAAATGTTCTTTTTTATAATAAACCTATGCATTAATCAAGTCAAGTACTTTCCCGAACAAATTTTCTTTTTTGATATAATTGCCTTGACGATAATAAACAGAAAAGATATTATTTGTGTGGGTTATCCCACATTCCCACACAAGGAGGATAAAGAAATGGAAAATGCAATCAGGGAATACGACGCTAAGGTTGATTCAAAGAAAAGACTGACCTTGCGTGAAACACCTTTTGAATATTACCACGTTGAACACTACCCGGATGGAAGGATCCTTCTTCAGCCAAGACAGTTAGTCGAGCCTTTCAGCGTGTCTGAAAACACGCTCAATATGATGGATCAGTCAATGGAAAACCTCAAGAGCGGTATGTCAGGGGCTGCTGTAGATCTTTCGAAATTCGAGGAGTAATCTATGTACACTATCAGAATGGGTATTCCAGAAATGGATGCTTTCTGGTCATCTCTTGAAAGCAAAATTGCTAACGAGACTGCTTCAAAAGATGAACTGAAACTATATAAGAAAATTGGTAAAGCATTGGTCCTCTTGGCAAATAATCCTCGTCATCCAGGACTTAATTCGCACGAGATAACATCTCTTTCTCGCAGATATGGGCAAAAAGTATGGGAATCTTATCTGGAGAATCAAACGCCTGCCGCAGGTAGATTGTTCTGGACCTATGGTCCGGGACAGGGCGAGATTACAATAATTGCTATTGAACCACATCCTAATGACAAATCGAACGCATATAAGAAGATAACGCTATCATCGATGGGAGAAATATTACAATAATGAAAAATGCTGTTATTTACGCAAGATACAGTTCTGAAAAACAAAATGAAATGTCTATTGAAGGTCAGCTTGCAGAATGTCATCGCTACGCTGCTGAAAATGACCTTCTTGTTGTGCGTGAATATATCGACCGTGCTCAAAGTGCCAAAACCGACAGACGACCTGAGTTTCTTCATATGATAGCAGACAGTGACTGGGGTAATTTCGAAGTAATTCTTGTTTATCAGCTAGACCGTTTTGCAAGAAGCATGAATGATTCCGGATACTACAGGAAGATTCTTGCTGGAAATGGTGTTAGGGTTGTTTCAGCAAAAGAAAACATTGCAACCGATAGTTCAGGAGTAATGACCGAGGGAATGCTGATTACAATGGGGCAATGGTTCAGCGCTCAATTATCTGAGAAGGTTACCCGTGGAATGCTGCAGCGAGCAGAGCAGTGTAAATACAACGGGGGTCATATGCCTTTCGGATATGCAGTTGACAGCAATCAGCATTACATACTAGATGAAGTAAACGCCCCAATAGCTCGAGAAATATTTGAACGAGTATCCGAAAGGGAGCCGATAACTTCAATTATGAAGGATCTCAACGAGCGAGGAGTTAAGACTTCTCGCGGGAATGAATTCCATCGCGGCTCACTACAAAATTTGCTACGTAATGAAATCTATAAAGGCGTTTATAGCTATGCCGATATACGCATTCCCGATGGCGTTCCTCGAATTGTAAGTGATGAACTATTTGATGAAGTTCAGCAAATTATAGTAAAACGCCAACATACTCGGCGACCGGCAATTGAGGACTATATTCTTTCAGGAAAACTATATTGTGGTCACTGCAACAGTTTGATGGATGGTGTATCAGGAACATCCAGCACCGGGAAAACTTACAGATACTACAAGTGCATGACTAAATCTTGTAAAAAGAAAAACATACGAAAAGATTTGCTCGAACAAAATGTTCTGACAGTTTGCAGGGAACTGCTATCGGATGAAGCAATTTCTATGATAATCAAAGGAGTTGAAGAGCAGAACCGCAAGGATCAGGAAAGTGCTTCCATCATCAATATTCGCAAAGACATAAAAGAAACCGAAAAGAAAATCGAAGTACTGCTCGACCAGCTTGAAACAGGATATAACTCCTCTAGTATTGCGGAGCGATTAAATAAAAGGGAAAAAGAACTGGAGGAACTTAATAGACAATTGCGGAAAGAGCAAGCGAAACAGAAGACTATAGACCCTGCAGTTACCAAAAGTTTCCTTCTTTCTATCAGAGATGGAAGCATAAAAGATCTCGACTATCAAAAGCTTTTAATAAATACTCTGATTGATAGGATTTATCTGTATGATGATCATTTCAGAATACAGCTTACACATTCCGGACGGAAAGGGGAAACTTCAAATCGGGGCGCATTAGAAATTGAACGCTATTTCTCAAACACACCTGAAGTCCGTTCTAAATTGCAAAATTTTGGGACACCAAAAAGAAATCGACATCCTCGATGTCGGTTTCTTTTTTTGTCTTGATAAGGAAGGCACACAAAAAACGGCTTAACGCCGTTTTTTGCTTCTCAAAGCAGATTATGCTATCTTTGATCCGCGTTGGGTTTGAGGTTCTATAATTGGGAACGTCCGGCACAATCGCTAAGATTCTTAACACCTGCGCCATACAAGGAATATATCTGTAATCTAAATCCTTATCCTATGCTGGCTGACTTTTTAATGTTATCTGGTCTTGATAGCTTTCTTATCCGACCATGAACTATAGTATTTCTTGCCATCAAGCTTCTTTACTGTTCTTACCTGAACGTAGTAAGTCCTGCCCTGCTTAAGATTCTTTACTGTCTTTTTTACAGCTGAGCTTTTTGAACTGATTGTTACGGTCTTAGGTGAAGACATGCTCTTCATCAGGCTGTATCTTACCTGATAGCCTGATGAATATGTTGAAGTCAGCGCTGCTGCTTTTACTGTAAATGCCTTAGTGCCCTTAGTAAGTGATGCTACTTTTGTAGGCTTAACCTTGATTGTGTAGCTCTTTGACAGGGTTCCGGTATAGTTCCCCTTGCCCTTTACTGTAATTTTATATGTGCCTGGCTTTGCAGCCTTTTTTGTACCGCTTACTGTATAGTTTGCTGAGCTTACAGTTTTTCCATTGACATCCTTTACTGTTATTGAAGGGCCCTGTGACTTTCCTGTGCAGTAATATGAAGTCTTGCTGAGCGAAAGGCTCTTCAACGCTACAGTTTCAGGCTTATATATATGCATATACTTATATACATTCATATAGTCAGCAGGCTTGAAGGTCTCCGTATTGCTTCCGTCCATATTTCTGCTTGCAACGATTTTCATATCTGAAGAAATATCTGTTCCCAGTACAAGTTCTTCGAATACATCTTCACCTACTGCTTTAAGCATTGGAGCAAACATGTCTTCAGTTCCAGACACTTTTAAAGTAATGTCGCCGCCCTTAATATTATAATTGCCCAGCACCATTATGCCCAGAATATCTGTTTCACTGGTGAGGGTACCTCCTGTTACATTTAAGGTGCCATTAATCTGCATTCCGCTGAAACCGCCGTTAATATTCATCTTGCCGCCTGAAATATTAAATACACCAGGTTCAGCCTCTTCGTCTAAGTCAGAAAAGATTGCCAAACCATATTCACCAGTTGATGTAAAATTGATAATTCCTCCGCTGATGTCAAAGTTCTTACATTCAATACCACAGTTACGGTATGCGATGCTTAATGTTCCTGACTTCTGCATGAATGATTCTGTTTTAATACCGCCATCACAGCCTTCGATTGTTAATGAACCGGAGTTTGTAAATTCTTTTGTAGCGAAAAGAACATCATTTGGACGGGCATAAGCCTTGATTGATATATTTCCGCTATTTGTGATATAGTCACCATAAATTACAGGATCGTCAGTTTCAGACTCAATTGAAAGCGTTCCGTCACCTGTGATAGTAAGGCGTGAATTGCTGTCGTTGCTATCAACTGCAATCCCCAGCTCTCTTTTTACTGTGATTTTACTATCACTCTTTACATTAATTGTTAATGGAGTGGCATCTCGTGACTGATCACACCATACTGCCATATCGTTGTCATCGGATAGATCAGCACCGTCAAGAGTAAGCACATTTGCCTCCTTATCATATGCTACTGTTCCATCACCCAGAACATCATTGTAATTAGTACTATTAATTTCAATTCCTTCTACAAAGATGTCTGAGTTCCACTCCTGTTCTGTATCTGCAAATGCTACTGTACCTGCAGCAGGTATCACTGATATTGTTACAGCAGCAGAAAGCAGAACGCTTAATAATTTTGTTCTCATTCTGTATCCCTCCATAAATAATTAATACATTTTCAATTAAATTAATCGTATCAAACGGAGGGGGACAAGAAGGGGACAAGCAGGGAAGGCATAAGAAAGTGGAATTCTGGTTCAAATAAGGCACACAAAAACGGCTTAACGCCGTTTTTGTTTTTTCCTTTTCAAAGCAGCTTCTGCTTTCTTTAATACTTTGAGCTTAGTCAAGCTTCTTTCTTCTGCTGCCTACCAGAATTCCAGCAAGCGCACCACCACTTACAAGCATCAGCATCAAGTATAATGCCGGGTTACTGTTATCTCCAGTATCAGATCCTGAAGGTTTCGATGGGTCGTCCTGCCCACCGGATATCTTCGTCCACTTTGCATAAATTGTTGTATCTTCTGTGATTGCAGTGTTGAAGTCAAATATGGTCGACAGCTTCTCGTCTGCATACCAACCATCAAAACGCCAGCCTTTTTCAACAGGATCGCTCGGTCTCTTTACTCTGCATCCTTCTTTTACAGTCTGATTTTCGATCTTCTTTCCGTGATCATTCATGTTGAAATCAACTTTGTGTTTTTCCGGAACCGGATCGCTGTGAGTAATCTTAAATGGTGCCTTGATTCTATCAAAGGCTTGTCCATCCTTGTCTTTCAACTCACCAAGTATCAGCTCTGCCTCGTATTCACCCACTTTCACAGGTGGGTCAATTTCTTCGCCATCCTGCAAATAGATGATATCGTTCCTTTTAAGGCCAGTTGCTTTAAAGAATTCCTCTGCACCTTCCAGCGATGCCCCATTATATGGTTTGCCTGTATATTTGCTGTTTTCGGCTTTGATAGTCATAGACACGCTATGCGCAGGGTCAGTGCAGCCCTTGATTCCACATGCCGCTGTTATTGTTCTTCCGTCATCAGACAGCGTGTACTTCCAGTCGCCGTGTTCTTTAGCATTGTTCACTATTGCTGTGCCACAATTGATCATCTCGTAGTGATCTGGCTCATCTGCTTCGATGCTGTAGCTGTAGTCGCTTTGAACGGCAACAGATGGAACGGTGAATTTGTAGATCCACTTTCCATTTTTATCCGGCTTGACTACAACTCTATCCTTAACAACCGGGTCTTCACCCTCTGCTGTCTCAAGTAAGCGAACCTCCATGCTGTCAGGACGGCTGCAGGCTTTTCCATTATTGTCGTTCCATTCGATCTCACCCTGCAGCGTCTGAGTAAGGCCGTAGTATGTATTGAAGAATGTAAATTCCGGAGTTATGTCAGTTTTTGCGGTCAGCTTCGCTTTTTCGTTCTCTGTAACTGTAACGGTAAGCTTATACTCCTCATCATCATAGACCCAGCCATTTGCATTTGCAGGGCGTTGTGAAATGCTGTAGTGATAGATTCCCGCCTTGTCGAACTTCAAATGGAATGTATCATTACCGTCATCAATAATCTCTACCTGCTGTTTATCATCACCTGTAATGTCATATATGAAGTGCATGTCTTTTGGAACTGTCGACTCTTCACTGAGATTAACAACTTCTGATACAACCTTGACATCACAGCTTGTAGGTTCGGGAACGTAATTATATGTTTCATGCAGAACCGTTTCTTCAATCTTACCGCAGGTCAGTTCGCTTGCTACATCATCCCATGTAACATCTATTCTTACCTCATGGCCTTTGGTATCATACTCCCAGTCAGCACCGTCTCCAGCCTTCTGATGCAGCGTATATGTATATGAGCCGGCACGATCAAAATTCAGGTCAATCGTCTGCACATCACTTTCTGCTGAGCCGGCAGGCATCGTGCATTTCGCTGTATCAATTGTCTTGCCTGAATCATCTTTCAGTTCGACTTCAAAAATCTCGTCAGGATGATATTTGCCCGAATCAATCTTGATGCTGAATGGCACCTTTACCTTCGCAGTTGAATTTAATGTGTTTCTAACATTCTGCTCCCATACACCACCATCACTGATATACTGTGGATCATTCACAGTTTGGGTTTTGAAGCCGGCCAGCTTTTCCTGGTCTACGCCATAGTACATAATATTATTCGTTGGCAGACCATTTTTAAATGCCACATACGGCATATCCTCAAATACGAAGTTTTCTCCATCCCACACCGGTTCAACTGATGTCGGCATGTATGTTCTGCCGCTGTCAGAAGATTGCATCAGTGTCAGCTTAGGATGGTCGGTTATCCAGTCCGGACGATCCATTGTTTTATCGTTCTTCGTCTTCCAGCTTACCGTTCCCGAGAGACTCGTTATCGGATATACATAAATATCATTGCCATCCATGATAGCAGCATAGGTATTCTTGTCTAACGGATTCTCCATCTTGTTGGAAACAGTTACTGTGTATTCATACGGTTCATTGTTCTCATCATATGGTTCCAGATCCGTAAATTCATAAGTTCTACGAGCCTTTGAAATCTCTTCTCTGTCGAATTCTTCTCCGTTTCGAAGAAGAACAGCTTCGACCTTAGGCAGTTTTCGTCCCAGTGACGAATAATACCAGGTCACATTGCCTGAAATGCTTGTCTCTGAATTAGAGAAAATATCAATAACCAGTGAAGATCCGTCACCGGAAAGCTTTGCTGCGGACGCCTTGTATCCGAGTGGAACATTCACAACAGCAGCCGTGAAGCTATCCTTTTTCTGAGTTCCTTCACCCGCTGACTCTGGTGCAAATTTAACATGCCAGTTCCGTCTTGCAGATGTCATCTCGCTCTGCACAACTGTCCTTGCGCCTGTATCTCCATTTATCCTAAGCAGCTGCACCCTTGCCGTTTCAGGTCTTTGATCCTCGGTATCGCCAATCCAGTTGAGCTGCACGTCCATGTATGCACTGCGTGTCAGCACAGCATTCATGCCATCAACTTCTACATCGTATCCCTTTATCTCAGGAATGCTTAAAGTCCAGTCTATCTTTTCACCGGATTCGTAGACCGGCACCTTTCCGCCGTATACATCAACGACGCCATCGTCCCACCAGTGTGAATAGTCATATTTCAGTTCAGCATAGTCAGCACCCGGGCTGCCCTCAATTACAGCCTGCGCTATCATTTCCTGCCAGAACTTACTATTCTCACTTGGTCTGTCCGCGCCATCTCCGTCTACAAACTTAACAGATCCTATCAGTTCTTTCAGTTCTCCTGCAGAATGGAATGTTATCTCCCAGCTGTCCGTGCCGGTTCTTTTGATATCCTTGTCAGGGTCAAAACTGATGTCATCAGGAATGCACTCAGGGTCAACCGTAAGGGTATAATCCATCGGCTGTAGTCTGTCTGCAAAATATGAAACGACCTGCGACGTTGTAGTTCTATCGGAATTAACTACTACTTCCTGTCCTTTTAACGTATACGGTTCACCATCCTCAGGTGTTAAATCGTATACAAGCTTCAGCCATCTCGGATATTTATGGTATGGCAGGTGGTCCCAGTTTATTGTTATATTAACCTTTCTTGAAGGTGGTTTAACCTTGATTTCAAAGTCAGTATCTCCGCGTTTGGTCACCTCTGCATGAATGCCCTTTTGCTGTTCGTCAATAACAACCTTGTATTGCGTATCAAACAGCTCGTAGAACGGAACTTCATGTATAGTAACCGTGTCGCCCTTTATCTCTACATCTTTTTTCTCCGGAGTATACTCCGCCCAGTTGGTATGATCGTCCATGCTCTCCACATGATACTTTACTGTATCCGGATCAAACTCTCCGCCACCCAGCCAAGTATATTTAATTGTAAGGTCCTTTTTCGCATTGTCCGCATCAAAAATATTGGTCTGGATTACTTTGTCTATCATTTTCTCTGTCGGGAAATCCATCAGAATCCAGCCATATCTGTTGCCGCGAACGAATGGATAGTTCTCGACCCATGGATTAATGGCTTCAGCAACCGCAGACGGACGTCCTCTAGGGTCAGGCGCCGTGTTACTGCTGGTATGAACCAGCTTAACACGTGGCTCATCCCATGAGTCATCGTTGTCTTTGTCTGCACCAAAGGTAGTCTTGTATGGTAAAAGCTTCTGCTTGGTATAGCTGCGATCAAAGGTTTCCGAAAGCCAGATTTTCTTCCAGCTAGCCATGACATCGCAATGATCCTCGAATTTTGTGTAAGTTTTCTGGTCTGTACCGTGATCCTTTTCGTTAGTCAGGAAGACGATTCTGCCCCGTACATCGTGCAGTGTTGGAATTTTATCTCCCTGCGCATAGAAAACGTACGGCACGTCGCCGTGATTTCTCTCATATTCCTCTTTACAGTGTTTGCGGAAATCAGATAATGCGTCCATGGTTGCCTGGTCCCACGGTCCCGGCAATCCGCCTTCTTCCTGGAGCTTTATTACAACGACCTCCTTATCATGATCCTTTAGAAAGTCCGTCGTCCATTCAATGATATCCGCAAGACTCATGTTTTCCGCAGTAATCATAGATCTCGAATCCGATTTAAGCATTACAATCGGGCCGTGGTAAACATACAGCCTTTCCCATGTTGAAGTGGTTCCTGTATTCCTTTCATTCCATACATCTAATGGAATATTAAGTCTTACATCCAGTACACGTATTCCATTCTCAAGCTGTTCCTTGATTGTCCAATCCTGTGCACGTGCAAAAGGCTCACTTGCAAGTGAGCTGCAATACCTCGTTCCACTATCATGCGTTCCCGGCATGTTGATTTCGTTAATCAGCATATCGTCCGGGAGATAACTCATCCAGTTTCCATAGTCATATGGCGGCACATCTGCAAATACAGCAGTGCTGCCACCTGCTATTAACAGGCATGCCATTACTATGGTCATCAATGTCAGTTTCTTTCTCATAGCATCTCTTTTCTACCGCTAAAATACATATCTTTTTTCAAGACGCAGTTTTTCCAATAGTAACTTTCATGCTATTCTATCTTATCAAGGGTGACAAAAAGGGCCCACATCCCCTATAGCAATTCACTCCAGGTGTATTGCTTCATATACTCTCCTTCGTATCTCCCCTTATTATTTCTGCACCATTCATAGTAATCGCACTCAGCTCCATTCACCTGAATGCTTAAACCTGCACGGTGTCTCAGAACTATGTCGGGACAGCCGTATTTATCCAGTGTTTCAAGCAGGTCTTTTCTCAGCTTCTTTAAATAGGAATCATGATCCATATCATCTTCCCACAAATATGCAATTAATTCTCTGTTCGAACACACAGCACCTTTTGCATGGACCAGATATGCAAGGAGTTCTTTTGTTTTGCTTCTTTTAAACTCAATCGGCTTCCCATCCACAAATGCTTCAAAGTAACCAAAGCACTGGAAAAATATTTTTTTCTCGCTCTCGCTGCTTATCGGGCGGCGCAGATGCTGCAGTTCTCTTGTTATCTGTTCCGCATCGACAGGTTTTGTGATATAGCCGTTGCACCTCACTTCTCTGAATGCTTCGGATATGTAATCATCATATCCGGTACAGAAAATAACGTTGACTTCCGGTTGAATCTTCATTAATTCTTTTGCGAGCTCCAGCCCATCCATGCCTCTCATTCTTATATCAAGAAATGCAGCATCAAGCTTATTATCCTGCGCAAATTCAAGCGCCTCCGAGCCTTTTCGAAAGCTGTATATCTCTGCATTCGGTGATGCTTCCTCAATTGCACTTACAAGAGCTCCAAGCATCAGCTTTTCATCATCTACTGCCAGTATTTTCATCTGCATTAATCCTCATTCATGTCTCTCGGAATTCTGATAGTGACCTGTGTTCCCTTATTCAGTTCACTTTTGATAACGACTGTTCCTTTTACCATTTGTTTCAGACTGTCTCTGACATTCTGTATGCCGATATGGCTTCTTCCATCGGCTTTTTCAAGACCAACGTCAAAACCGCTGCCATTATCCTCAATCACTATCTCATAAAAGTCTTCAATAACCCTCGTTTTGAGCTGAACACGAAGCACACCTTCTGCTTTCCCCATCATTCCATGCTTTATTGCATTCTCTACCAGCGGCTGTACAGACAGCGGAGGCAGATAAAAATCTTCTGCTTCTATGTTTTCTTCGTATTTCAGGTCATCTTCAAAACGCATTTGCTCCAGCCACACATAATTTCGAATATGTTCAAGCTCCTGTGAAAAAGCAATCAGCGGCTGTTCATTCATTGCATCCATATTTACCCGCAGATATTTCGCGAATCGATGAATTGCCGTTCTCGCTGCATCTGCATCAGTTCTGCACAGCTGCTCAATGCTTCCAAGACAGTTGAAAATGAAATGCGGTCTGATCTGCGAACGGGTCAGCTGATTCCTCTGCCATGCAATCTCCGCATCCTTTCTTGCATTTTCAATTGCTGACAATTGTATTTCTCTGCCCTGTCTTATGTATATGTTGCCATAAATAATCATAAGAGAAATGAAGGCTCCCATAAACAGTGTTGGCGGCAGGCCTGTAGTGTTATACCACATACTTATGACAACCGGAACGATTGCATATACCATATAATTGATTTTCATCCATAAAGAAATTTTCTGTCTGGCCACAATGAAACAGCTGTATCCAAACAGGCAAACGAAAGGAATATATCCAATTACAATTCCCGGCATATTGCTTATATAAGTGCCATCCTCATCAATAACATAAAAGTATCCACCCAAGCAGTTCAGTAGCTCTGCAATTATGCCAATAGCTATTACGATGTTTACCCCCAGCTTCTTTGCAGCTTCTCCCTGCTCTCTAATATTCAGCGAAGTCCACATGTATTTAATATAGCCACCGGTGCTGATGAGCATTAATGAATTGCTTGTGATATTACATAGGTAGTTTACAACCCTCAGCTCTTTTATTCCGTCTACGCTCCATGTTCCCACCTCAAAGAACAGGATAAAGAATATCATGATACTGAGGTTCATGAAGCTGACACTGCCTTTTGTCTTTCCACCGCGAATGCAGCTGTTAAGCATAATAATCAGGATAAACATTGCTATCCAGTCAAAAGAAATGTTTACAACGCTTATAGCTTCAAGTCTGTTTATATCCATTATCACTGAGAGCAGTATATTAAGCAGAAGCAGAAAAACTTCTATCCACATCCACTTGATATACTTGCCATCAATGGTTTGTGCTGTTTCTCTTTTCACAGATTGCCTCCTTAAATAATAGAAGTTTATCATAATAATGGCGACAGAATAGTTACATATCAAATTTGTGCCTGCGATGAAAAAAGGGGGCTGCACTCCTAACGAAATTTATTCGTTAGTGCGACAGCCCCAGGTATCATGCTATATTCTCTTTCTCTTGTAGCATACAGTTCCTGTCAGTATTACACCACTTGCTGCAAGCAACATCATCCAGATTAGAATATTGCTGCTGTCTCCAGTCTGCGGAGCCGCAGGGGCTTCATTCTGCGAATCTGTTGAACCGTTCGCAGGCTTTACTGTAAAGTTTGTAGAAGCACTGCCATCGGTGGAAGCAATTTCTATAGAATGCTTACCCAGCTTCAGTGTTTCTAAGTAGGAAGGTTTAAGTTCGATTATTGTAGATCCTTCCTTCGCAGTATAGTTTGTTTCAGCAATAGTCTTGCCGTCCACCTTTACACTGTCGAATTTTGCAAATGCAGCATTGGATCTGAACTGAAGTCCGTTGTCACTGCCCTTTGTCCATGTGCTGTTAGCTCCATTAATGATAATGTACTTCACAGGGTCTTGGGAACCGTTTTTAGCATCCTCAATTGCTTTGAGTCCATCTTTCTTTGCTGCTTCAACGCCTTCAATGGTAGTTGCTGCATCAATGGCCTTCTTCGCTTTATCCGCAGCAGCCTTTACTGCATCGGAAGCACCTGCAGGTACTGCATCATCGATTGCTTTCTTTGCTTCTTCCTTTGCAGGAGCAAGCTCCTTTTCCAGCTGAAGCTGTGCTGCTACAGCCTTGCTTGCATTTTCGATAATCTCATCATACTGATCAGGATTATCATTTTTCTGGATTGCATCGCAGGCATCATTGATAATCTTCTTTACTGCATTAGAAGCATTTTCAGGAAGAAGCTCCTTAACCTCTTTGCGTGCATCATCCTTTGCAAGCTGCACATCAAGCTTTAACATATATTCCTTAGTAATCTTAGTAACTTCTTCTGTACTCTCAGCTTTTAAAAGCTTTTCAACTGCTTCTTCTGCTATATCTTTAATATCATCCGAGTATTTGTCGGAATCGATATATTTATTAAATCCGTCGATGCTCTTATCCCTATTGATGCAAACACTGATTTTATCTTTATTGGTATTATAGATTTCGTCAATCTTTGCAATGGATGTTGCTTCATTAAGAGCCTTTAGCATCTCAGACACAAAGGCTTTTGTTTCATCAGTAGCAACATCTGTAAGTGCAGATTTGAATGCATTCGTATAGCCCGAGAGCATACCTGTAAATGCGCTATCTTTACTCATAGCCTGACCCTGTGCATTATAGAATATACTGTTCACCTGGTCGAGGGTTTCAGCATCATTAAGGTCTGTAACAGCTTTGTTCAAAATTGCCTTTGCTTCGTCACACTTTGCGGCAGGCAGAAGTTCATTCTTAATCTTATCCTGAAACTCAACTTTCTTTTCAGCTGCCTGCATTTTTGAAAGTGCCTTCCCATAAATGTCATTTAACTCTTCAATGGATTTTGCGTTCTTGATATCTTCAATAGCTGCATCTGCAACAGACGCATTCACGTCATTCTTCTTTGCATTAATAGCTGCAATATCTTTTTCCTTTGCAGCAGC
>JAZUII010000014.1:0-7389 GCA_045642105.1 Anaerovoracaceae bacterium
CGACTGTCGAGACTCCTGAAGGGGAGATTATCACCCAGATCAGATATGTTACGAGCGGAGAATATAATTTCGCCAGGCTCGACTACCTGAATAATCTTTCGCGAAAAGCGTGCAAAAACACGCCTGATAGTGCCGAACTGAGGCGCATGCTCGATGAGGTTCTTGCACGTCCTAAGCAGAAACGCTGGATCAAGTATTCGGCAGGTGTAATTGCTGCAACGAGTTTTGGTGTGTTCTTCAACTGCGATTTCATGGATGCAATAGTATGCGCAATCGCAGCACTTTTCATGATAGTGGTTGGAGATTTTCTTGGCAAAATCGAAAAGAATCCGCTGGCATACAATGCGATTCTGGCTTTCCTGACTGAGATGCTGATACTGCTCTGTATCAGGATCGGCTTCGGACACCATGCATCGTATATAACGATTGGAATAGTAATGCTGCTGATAGGCTGCCTGGGTTTTATCAACGGACTGAGAGATCTTCTCAACAGGGATCTTATTGCAGGCGGCATTAATATAGGAAATTCCATTCTCGGTTCAGCAGGTATCGCAGTAGGAATATCCATTGCAATACTTCTTATGAGAGGAGGTATGTAGCATGGTGACAAATCCTAATATTACAGTTCAGATTGTTTTCTGTGTGCTCGGCTGCGTAGGTTTTGCGGTCTGGTTCAATATCAAAGGCAAGCAGGTGGTGTATTCCGGCATCGGAGCGCTCATAACATGGCTTACATATCTGGTAGTGTATGAGCCTACACAGAGTCCGTTTATTGCAACTATGATAGGAGCAATGTTCGTAGCCGGTTATGCGAATATCATGGCGAGAGTCAACAAGGCACCGACAACGATTTTCCTCATAGCATCGGTGCTGCCGCTCATTCCCGGAGCACACATGTACTATATGCTTTATGATATCGTAATGGCTACGACTGCAGAGGCGCTGGTTGAGGCCAGACTGATGCTTCTCCCATGTCTTGGCATAGCAGTCGGATTCCTCGTAATTGAAATTCTTAATAAGTATGTTGCAATCGGCTGGAATCTGGTAAAAAAAGTATCGAGTAAATAATGCGATTGGGCTGCTGCGACGTGACGCAACGAGATGTGAAGAAGATAGTTGGGCCTTTTCGGTAAGTTTTGCAAAAAAAGAGACTGCATGCGGCAGTCTCTTTTCGATTGCAATCATATTGCGACCAATTACGAACCAAATTGCAATTATATTTAACATCCAACCTGGAGTTCTAGCGGTTCTCGAGAATCTCCTGAAGTTCTGCAGGACTGAAATTGTAAGCAGTGTTGCAGAAGAAGCATTTAACTTCGATGTCTTCGCCGTCATCAATCATCTCCTGAAGGTCATCGCTCTTGATTGTTGCAAGCGCTGATGAAACTCTGTCTTTGGAGCAGTTGCAGTGGAAGCAAACATCGTGCTTCTCTGTGAGCTCAAGATCCAGGTCGCCGAGAATGAGTTCCAGCATGGACTCTGGGGTGTAGCCCTGTTCCATGAGGTCAGTCACATATGGAAGATCAGCAAGCTTTTCCTCGAGTGCGACTATTGTTTCTTCCTGAACATCCGGCATCATCTGGACGATGAAACCTCCGGCGTGTTTAACTGTTACATCAGTATCTACCATAACGCCGAGACCGACAGCAGAAGGTGTCTGCTCAGATACGGTAAAATAATATGCGAGATCGTCACCAATCTCTCCTGACTGCAGCTCGACCATGCCGTTGTAAGGCTCGGCGAGACCGAGGTCCATAACAACAGTAAGAGTACCGGCACCGACAGCACCGCCGACATCAAGCTTGCCACGGCGTTTGAGCGGAATATCTACAGCCGGATTGCCTGGGAAACCTTTAACGTTGCCGTGGCTGTCAGCTGTTACAGTGATGCTTCCAATAGGACCGTCGCCCTTGATTGTGAGAGTGATGAGGTCATCTTCGCCCTTCATCATTGAGCCCATCATTGCACCCGCGCTCAGCAGACGTCCGAGGGCTGCAGTAACAACCGGATATGTATTGTGGCACTCGCTTGCATAGCTTACGAGATCAGTCGAGCGGATTGCAAAAGCTCTGACTGTACCGCCTGCAGCGTGTCCACGAACAATGTAATCATTCATGTATTTGTATCCTCCCTGGGAATGTATTCGTGAGTAATGATTATACCACCAAAAACAGTGAAAGTGTGAATCATTACAAAATAAGCAAAGTCTCAGGATTTTGATATGTACCCGGAATTTCGGATGATGGTAGACTCATATCAATGAAGAACTCTTTTTGCTTATCAAAAAGGTAGTTCGTTGTTTTTTGCAGATTATTTTAGGGATTCTGGCAAATAGCCACAAACGCTTTTCCACCACACTCCTTGCTGTGATAATTTGCAAAAAACGTCCTTACTGGTTTTGTCCAGCAAAGAGGATGCATCTTATCTGTGCTGTTTTGCATCATTGTCTCATTGTATCGTATAGCAACTTCTGGCAGAAGGATGGTTATCCGAGTATTGACATAAGGAGTATAATATACACGTAGAAAATAATAAATCTGGCAGAAAGATTTGGACGCGTTAAGTGCCTTGCTGCAGGGTGTGTAGCAGGGACGAAAAGGCGAACTTTGTAAGAGGCGGAACTATTTGCGCAGTTTACGCCTTGCGGTGTCCAAAGTCGTATCCCGCTGCTACACATATTCAGGCACCTGCTTATGCGTAGCTTTAGGAGTAGCGCAAGGAGGTGTTTTTTAGTTGAATTATTCAGAAGCAAGAGAATATCTTGACCGGGTCTCAAAGAGCGGAAGTGTTCTCGGACTTGAGCCTATCAAGAATCTTATGGCGGAGCTCGGCAATCCGCAGGATGATCTCAGATTCATTCATCTTGCAGGTACGAACGGAAAGGGATCGATTCTGTCATATACGACTTCTGTTCTCAAGGCTGCCGGCTATACTGTCGGAGCATATATCTCGCCATCGGTAATGGGATATCTCGAGAAATTCCAGGTGAACGGCGAGTGGATGGCAGAAGAGGAGCTCGGTCCGCTGGTGGAGAAGGTTAAGGAAGCTTCAGAGCGAATTGAGGCATCAGGCGGAACTTTGCCGACGGTTTTCGAGATGGAGACGGCAATTGCATTCCTGTATTTCAGTAACAGAGACTGTGACTATGTCGTGCTTGAAACAGGGCTCGGCGGCGATCTCGACTCTACGAATGTGGTCGAGAGGACGGAGGTCTGTGCTTTTGCGAATATCAGTCTCGACCACACTTCGGTGCTTGGGAGCACGATTGCGGAGATCGCCGCGAAGAAGGCGGGGATCATCAAGTCTGGGGCAGTTGTTGTTGTTGGATGGCAGCAGCCGGAAGCCGCGATGGTAATCGGGGCGCGGGCTGCGGATCTCGGCTGCGAGCGGCGTGACACGGTGCGAGCAGGCCTCGTTGTAAAGGCTGATGGAAGTTTCGATTATAAGTCGCATAAGAATCTGCACAAAAAGCTGATGGGCGGATTCCAGTATGAGAATGCGACTACTGCTATAGAGATTATTGAAGCTCTGCAGAGCAGAGGTGCCGACATAAGCGAGGTGGCAATCCGGGAGGGAATTGCTGAGGCTGTGTGGCCGGGCAGATTCGAGTGCATTGACGGTACACCGCGATGGATCCTCGACGGAGCGCACAACCCGTCAGCCTCAGAGAGACTGCGAGAGGGACTCGAGCAGTTTTACAAGGGCGAGATAATCCACGCTGTATTCGGGATTTTTCGCGATAAGGATTATGCAAAGGTTATTGAGACGCTGGCGCCGCTGGTTAGCGATGTCAGAGCGATTACGCTTCCGGACAGCGGAAGGGCGCTTCCGGCGGAGGATGTTGCTGCTGTATGGAAGGCGACAAACACTAATGTGAGAACTGCTGAAAGCCTTGAGGCTGCCATTGATGAGGCGGCTGCTGAGGCAATGGAAGATGGGGGAGTTGTGCTGATTACCGGCTCGCTTTCGCATCTTGGAACAGCAAGAAAATATATTGAGAAGTATCTCAGGGAGGAAATAAATGGCTAATAATATGAATCCGGATTTAATCAGAGAGGCGGTAAAAATGCTTCTTGAGGGTATCGGCGAGGATCCTTCACGCGAGGGTCTTGTTGAGACTCCTGACCGTATCGCTCGTATGTATCAGGAAATCTGCGGCGGTATGAATCAGGATGCTTCTGAGGTTCTTGCCAAAAGATTCAAGATCGACAACAACGAGATGGTTCTCGAGAAGGACATCACTTTCTATTCGATGTGCGAGCACCACATGCTTCCTTTCTTTGGAAAGGTTCATATTGCATATATTCCGGACGGTGAGGTCTGCGGACTTTCGAAGCTGGCTCGTACAGTTGAGGTTTTTGCACGCAGACTGCAGCTCCAGGAGCAGATGACTGCGCAGATTGCCGATGCGATCATGGAGAATCTCCAGCCAAAAGGAGTTATGGTTATGTGCGAGGCTGAGCATACCTGCATGACAATGCGCGGTGTCAAGAAACCGGGCAGCAAGACTGTAAATGTGGTTACTCGAGGTGAGTTCACTGATAACGAGAAGCTGCAGAATATGTTCTTCAACATGCTGTAAAGTTAAGATACTGAAGACTGAATGCTGTAAGAGGTAAGATTTTGAAGGCTGACGTAAAGAGAAAAGAAGAGCAGAATATGAGCCGTGCGGGCGCTGTACTCAAGCATCCGCTTTTCCTTGAGCGCCTTTCGGAACTCGAAGAGCTCGAGAAGGACCGTATCTACTGCCACCACGGTATCGGGCACCTGCTAGATGCGGCAAGACTCGCATATATTTTTGCCCTGGAGCGAGGATACGGTATCGACAAGGATCTCATCTATGCGACTGCGCTGCTGCACGACATAGGTCGCAGCACTCAATACAAGGAGGGCATTCCGCATGCAGAGGCCGGAGTTGAACCGGCGCTCGAAGTCCTTTTGGACTGCGGTTTCTCGAAGTCTGAGGCTGCGATGGCGCTTCTGGCGATTGCTTCTCACAGTGACGAAAGCAGGGCCTGCTTAGAGGCGGTTGAATGCTTTTTACCAGAACAGGAATATGACAGAGCTCTGGCATTCCAGCTTCAGGAAATAATATACGATGGCGACAAACTCTCACGCGACTGCTTCCGCTGCAAGGCAGAGAAGGAGTGCAAGTGGGACGAGAATATGAAGAAAAAAACTATATCATGGTAGGTACGATAAAATGATAATTGGTAATAAGGAATTCAATACTGCTGAACACACATACATTATGGGCATTCTCAATGTCACACCGGATTCATTCTCGGACGGCGGACGCTGGAACGAAATGGATGCTGCGCTTAAGCACGCAGAGCAGATGATTGCTGAGGGTGCTGATATCATCGATGTAGGCGGAGAGTCGACAAGACCGGGCCACATTCAGATTACAGAGGCTGAGGAGATTGAGAGAGTCACACCAGTTGTAGAGAGACTCAAGGCGGAGTTCGATGCTCCGGTTTCAATCGACACTTACAAGGCCAATGTTGCTGAGGCTGCACTTCAGGCGGGCGCTGACCTCGTTAACGACATCTGGGGCTGCCTCTACGATGAGCGCATGGCATCAGTTATCAAGAAGTATGATGCTGCCTGCTGCCTCATGCATAATAGAAATGAAGCAGTATATGAGAATTTTGTAGCAGACATGACTGAGGACCTTCGCAAATGCGTCGCTGCTGCAAAAGCTGCCGGCGTAGCCGATGACAAGATTATTCTCGATCCGGGTATCGGTTTCGGTAAAACCCTCGAGCATAACCTCATTGCCATGAAGCATCTCGGGGATTTTCTTGAGCTCGGATATCCTCTTCTGCTCGGCACTTCCCGCAAGTCGATGATAGGTCTTACTCTTGATCTTCCATCAGACCAGCGTGAAGAGGGAACTCTCGTCACAACAGTGATGGCAGTGGAGAATCAGTACGGTTTCGTTCGTGTTCACGATGTAGAGAAGAATTACAGAGCTATCAAGATGGCGGAGGCTATTCTCAAAGCAAATGATTAAGATAGAGAAATTAGAGATATATGCATACCACGGTGTGCTTGAAGAAGAGAAAAAAGAAGGCCAGTTTTTCTATGTGGATGCTGCGCTTGATGTGGATACACGCAGGGCGGGCATGACTGACGATCTGAATGAGACAGTCAATTATGCTGAGGTCTGCGAGCTCATTGCACATGTCATGACAGAGGAGAAATATGACCTGATTGAGACCTGTGCGGAGAAGATTGCAGAGGCGATTCTGCTCGGATATCCGGCAATCAGCGGTGTTGAGATTACAATCAACAAGCCATCCGCTCCTATCCCTATGAATTTCGGCAATGTAGCAGTGAGCATCATAAGAAAAAGACATACTGCATATATTGCTCTTGGCTCAAATATGGGAGACTCAGAGGAGCTCATAGCCGAGGCAGTTCAGAAACTCGATGCAGATAAGCTGTGCAAGGTCAGAAAACAGTCAACTCTCATCCGTACCAAGGCATACGGTGTTACAGACCAGCCTGATTTCCTGAACGGAATGCTGGAACTTGAGACACTTCTAACAGCGCACGAACTGCTCGACAGACTGCATGAAATTGAGGCAGAGGCCGGCCGAGAGAGAGTACTGCGCTGGGGTCCACGCACACTCGATCTGGATATCATCTTCTTTGACAACGAGATTATTGAGGACGATGATCTCTGTGTACCACATGTCGATATGAAGAACAGACTTTTCGTGCTGGAGCCGCTTGCTGAAATTGCACCTTACAAGATGCATCCGGTAGAAAGAAAGCGCATCATTGATATGTTGCAGGAACTCAAGGCTGCGACGGAAGCTGAGGAGCAGATTCCTATAACGCTTCTGTAAATATGGAAAACAAGGGGCTGTCGCAAGCCCCTTTTTGTATACCGTTAGCATGCAATGGCAAAACTTTTATGTGTATCTGCTTTTTTAACCATCAATAGACACAACACAGACACTTTCAGCAAGCTTTCAGACAGCGATGTACCGGCTGAATCTGGATAAAATACGAAAATTTGCTTCGATTGTTTCGATTGTTATGTGAAACTTAGCTAAAAATTCAATCTCACATAAAAAGTTTGTCATCGCAGCGTGAAAATCAGTCTCCGAACTCAGATTTATCAGCTTTCTTATCGTCACTCTGTCCGATAGAACCACAGATAGCAGTCGGTATCCTCATCGAGAGCAAAACCGCAGAACATGCTCTTTGGATCTTCTGAGTTAAGCTGCAGTGCTCCTCCAAAATATCTGACAAGAGGAGAATTCTCGTACTCGTCATAATAATCAAGCTTTATGACATCATAGCCCTTCTCCGCCGCCTCTTCATCAATATCCCAGGTACCGTGAGCCTCTTTGCCCTTTGCATAGAGCTCAAAGG
>JAZUII010000015.1:0-2434 GCA_045642105.1 Anaerovoracaceae bacterium
AAGTGTGATTCCATGCCTGTTGCACCAACGCTGCCGATTTCTTCCTTGTCCACGAAGAGTCCGCAAGCAGTCTTCTTAGGATTCTCAACATCGAACATAGCTACTGCCGAGGGATATGCACAGCATCTGTCATCATGTCCATAGGCAAGAATCAGGCTGCGGTCCAGTCCGGCATCGCGAGCCTTGCCGGCAGGAACTACTTCCAGTTCAGCAGATACAAAGTCCTTCTCCTCAATGTCGTAAGTTTCCTTCAGTATCTTAAGGATGCCGTTCTTAACAGCATGTGCCTCATCATCGTCATCCTTGAGTGGCTGAGATCCAACCAGAATATCCAGTTTCTCACCCTCTATAACCTTACGTCCATCCTTCTTCATCTGTTCATCAGCAAGGTGAATTAACAAGTCAGTGATAACGAATGCCGGCTCATCTTCCTTCTCACCAATTGCAACCTTGATCTTGCTTCCATCCGGTTTGCATACTACACCATGGATTGCCATTGGAACAGTAACCCACTGATATTTCTTGATGCCGCCATAGTAATGAGTATCCATATATGCCAGGCTATCTGACTCATACAGAGGGTTCTGCTTGATATCCAGTCTTGGTGAATCGATATGGGCGCCGAGAATGTTCATTCCCTTGCCTACGATGTCCTCACCAATATTGAGCATCATTACAGCTTTGCCCATGTTATTGCGATACACCTTGTCGCCAACAGCGAGCTTCTTGCCAGCTGCAATAATCTCATCCAGATCTTTATATCCATGAGCCTCTGCCATTGCGATCAGCTGCTCAGTACATTCTCTTTCAGTTTTGCCATTATCAAGAAAGTCCATATAGTTCTTGCTGAGATTCTCAAGAGCCTTCAGATCTTCCTTACCATAATTATTCCAAGCATTAGGTCTTTTCATTTTCTATTCCTCCCGGACACTATTAGTATGCTGAATAATTATATAATTTTTCACACCCATCTTCAATGTAATTGGCTATATTTGGCGCAGTATGAACACAATATAAGAAAAGCCCTTCTTCACGCGATAGCCTGAAAAAGAGCTTTGTCTCTGGTCTGAGAACCCGACCAGACAGCCGGGTTCTCTTCATAATTTCCTTATACTTCTTCGTCCTGGTTAACAGGTCTAGCGATGTAAGTTGTGTGAAGCAGATGATGTGCCTTCTCGCTACCTGGCTGTCCAAGATACTCATCGTAGAGCTTCTTAACGCTCTCGTTCTCGTGAGATCTTCTCTTAGGATTCTTAGCATCGAGGTTGTACAGAGCCTTAGCTCTCTCAGCTCGAACATCAACGAAATTCTTAACCTTAGCAGGTACGATTGGCTGTCCACCACCGTTAACGCATCCGCCTGGGCAAGCCATGATTTCGATGAATGTGTAATCCTTCTCGCCTGACTTAACCATATTCAGCAGCTGACGTGCATTAGCAAGTCCGGAAGCTACAGCAACCTTAACATCGAGATCGCCAACCTTGTAGCTAGCCTCCTTGATGCCATCAGTTCCTCTAACGTCTACGAAGTCAAGTGCATCATCAGGAACATCCTGTCCTGTAATCTTGAATACAGCTGTTCTAAGAGCAGCCTCCATAACTCCGCCGGTAGCTCCGAAGATAACAGCAGCTCCTGTTCCCTCGCCCATAGGATCATCATAACCCTCATCAGCAAGGTTAGCAAAGTCAATTCCGGCTTCCTTAATCATTCTAGCGAGTTCTCTAGTTGTCAGTGCGTAATCAACATCAGGTACTCCATTAGCGTCCTGATCAGGTCTGCCAACCTCAAACTTCTTAGCTGTACATGGCATTACAGATACGCATACAATCTTGTTCTTATCGATGCCCATCTTCTCAGCGAAGTATGACTTAGCAACTGCTCCGAACATCTGCTGAGGTGATTTGCATGATGACAGGTTAGGAAGCAGATCTGGGAAGTAATGCTCGCAGAACTTAATCCAACCTGGTGAGCAAGAAGTAATCAGTGGCAGTGCTCCGCCATTAGTTACTCTTTCAATGAGCTCGTTGGACTCTTCCAGAATAGTAAGGTCTGCTGAGAAGTTAGTATCGAATACCTTGTCGAATCCGAGTCTTCTTAATGCAGCAGCCATTCTTCCTTCAACGTCCTCACCCATAGGAACTCCAAATTCTTCTCCAAGTCCAGCTCTTACGGATGGTGCAGGCTGTACGATTACATACTTGTCAGGATCAGCAATTGCAGCCTTAACGTCCTTGATAGCGTCCTTCTCATGAAGAGCACCAACAGGGCAAGCAGCGATACACTGTCCGCAGTTAACGCATGAAGTCTCAGCAAGAGGCATACCGAAAGCACTTCCGATATATGTAGCGAATCCTCTCTCGTTAGCGCCAATAACGCCAACACTCTGATACTTCTCGCAAGCACCTACGCAACGACGGCAGAGAATACACTTGTT
>JAZUII010000016.1:0-29958 GCA_045642105.1 Anaerovoracaceae bacterium
TGGCGACCGGGAACGGGCTCGAACCGTCGACCTCCAGCGTGACAGGCTGGCATTCTAACCAGCTGAACTACCCGGCCGCATATGGTGGGCGCAATAGGGCTCGAACCTATGACCCCCTGCTTGTAAGGCAGGTGCTCTCCCAGCTGAGCTATGCGCCCTCACTTGGTAGCGGCGACTGGACTTGAACCAGTGACCTTCCGGGTATGAACCGGACGCTCTAGCCAACTAAGCTACGCCGCCATAAAAGGCAATAATTTTGCCGCTTGATTATAATAACAAAAGAGAACTTACTTGTCAATAATTATCTTACGATAAATTACAAAAAACTTTTAACATCGGTTTCAGTCTCTTATGCTATACTCTATAAAGATAAACATCTGGAGGTTTCAAATGCATTCACCCGGTTCTGTAGCTTTCACCATTTTCGGTATAGATATAATGTGGTACGGAGTTCTCATCGCTTCTGCGATGATACTTGGCATACTAATATCATATCGTCGTGCGCCTATGTATCAGCTCAATCCGGGCAGCATTCTCGATGTATGCATATGGACTCTGCCTATTGGCGTAATCGGTGCCCGTTTGTACTACGTACTATTCAACCACAGCTACTATCACAGCCTTTCACAGATACTGAATATAAGGAACGGCGGACTGGCCATCCACGGCGGACTGATAGCTGGTCTGATTACAGTATACATTCTAACTAAGTGCAGACATATTAACCTGCCCGACATGCTCGACCTCGTATTCCCTGTCGTTGCACTCGCACAGGCAATAGGACGCTGGGGAAATTTCTTCAATGAAGAAGCCCACGGAATTGAGACCAACCTTCCATGGGCAGTAATCATCAACGGACATCATTACCACCCTACTTTTCTCTATGAATCACTATGGTGCCTGATGCTCTTTTTCCTTCTGAGCTATATCGGTTCAAGGCGTCTCTTCGCAGGTCAGGTTGCATGTCTCTATGGCATCCTCTATTCATTCGAAAGATTCTTCGTCGAATGGCTGAGAACCGACAGCCTGATGATAGGTCCCTTCAGGCAGGCACAGGTATTGAGTCTTACAGTGATCATTGTTTGCACAGCATTATACATATATCTGCAAAAAAAGAGCAGCGCTGATTAGATCAGCTGCTGCTCATTTATTATCAGTTTGAATTCCAGACCGAGTGCTTCTGCCGCCTGCTTGCAGAGCGACATTCTCGTCATAAATATCTCAAAGAAATCCATAACCGATCCGAAATGTGTATCTACCGAAAGTTTGAGCTTAATCAGAGTATGAGCCTCGTTAATCTTAAGTTCTGACTTAGTTACCGAATAGTTGACTCTGTCATGAATATCAAAATCATACTGATTCTGTTCCCTCACCCTGCTTCTTCTCACATCTGACTTATCTGCCAGAATAAGTGCAGCTGCAAATTCACTTACAGGTGTACCTGTTCCCTCATCATGATTACCGATTGCAGCAACAATCTCTGAAATCTCAAGCGGATCGAAATTCATTCTGTCAAGAATACGGAATGCCATTACAGCACCGCTCTGGCTATGGTCCACACGATTGACAATATTACCTATATCATGAAGATATCCTGCAATTTTAACAAGCTCGACTGTTCTTTCAGGGTAACCGAGGGTCTCCAGAATGTATCCCGCTCTCTCTGCAACAGTTGTCACGTGAGCGAAACTGTGCTCGGTAAAGCCAAGTGACTCGAGAGTCTCGTCTGCCTTGGTAATATATGTTCTGATTGCATAATCTTTCTTTATCTCTTCGTAGTTCATACTTTCTCCTTAGATGCCAAAAGCTTTACATATGCATTATACTACATCGCTGAGTCACTTGAAAGAATATGTCCGGATGCGATATACTAAAGTGTATGTTTCCGGAAGAATCCGGAGTAATCGAAAGGAGAATCCTATACTATGAAACTCGGAATCGTCGGACTTCCAAATGTCGGAAAGAGCACACTTTTCAATGCCATCACTAAGGCAGGCGCAGAAGCGGCCAACTACCCTTTCTGCACAATCGAGCCTAATGTAGGTGTTGTAACTGTACCGGATGAACGTGTAACCCGTCTGTCGGAAGTCTACAATTCAAAGAAGACTATATATACAACAATTGAGTTCTGCGACATCGCAGGTCTGGTAAAAGGAGCTTCAAAGGGCGAAGGTCTCGGCAACAAGTTCCTCGGTCATATCAGAGAGGTCGAAGCTATCGTGCATGTAGTACGCTGCTTCGAGGACGGCAATGTAGTTCACGTTGACGGAAAGGTTGACCCTGTATCAGACATTGAGACTATTAATACAGAGCTCATCATCTCAGATATGGAAGTTCTTGAGAGAAGAATACAGAAGGCGCAGAAGCAGCTCAAGGCAGACAAGAGTGCACAGAAAGAAATCGACCTCCTTCAGAAGGTCAATGATTTTATCGCCGGCGGACAGTCCGCAAGAATGATGGACCTCGACGAAGAGGAAGCAGATTTCGTGAAGAGTCTCGACCTCCTCTCATACAAGCCGGTTATCTACGCTGCCAATGTATCTGAGGACGATGCAGCTGCAGAAGACAACGACTTCGTACAGGCAGTAAGAGAATATGCAGCTAAAGAGAAATCTGAAGTTGTAGTTGTATGCGCTAAGATTGAGTCAGAGCTCAGCGAACTTGATGACGAAGAGAGAGACATGTTCCTCGAGGAGCTTGGAATCACTGAGTCAGGTCTTGATAAGCTTATTAAATCCTCATATGCGCTTCTCAATCTCATTTCCTTTATCACTACAGGAGAGGATGAGACAAGAGCATGGACAATCAAGAGAGGAACACTTGCGCCACAGGCTGCAGGTAAGATTCATACAGACTTTGAGAAAGGTTTCATCAGAGCTGAGACTATCGCATATGACCAGCTTATGGAGTGCGAAGGAAAGCTTTCTGCAGCGAAGGAGCGCGGCTGGCTGAGATCAGAAGGCAAAGATTACGAGGTTAAGGATGGCGATATCTGTCACTTCCTCTTCAATGTTTAAGTCGATTTTGATGACAACCGATATTTGGACTTGAATATTTTTTCGCGGAATGTATAATTAGGATAGGAATTACGAGAAGTAATTTCTATAATCTCTAGTCCCAATACCCTTTTTGAAATCGACTGCTCCCCTGCAGTCGATTTCGTTTTTTTATTAGAATTTCAGGATAACGTTATGAAAGAGTTCAACAGAGAGTACAGAATACCACATTTTCACGGCGAAGAGTTCGACCGCTATTTCGGCGGGCTTAAGCCATGCGTTTTTGATATTGAAACTACAGGTTTCTCCAAAACAAGCAATAAAGTGATCCTCACAGCCATGCTCGTGCCTTTTGACGGCGGTGTTCGTGTCACTCAGTTCCTGGCTGAGAACCATTTTGAGGAGAACCGGGTAATCAAAGCAACGCTCGACTACATGAAGAAGGATACTGTAGACTATCTCCTCACTTTTAACGGAATCAGCTTTGATATTCCATTCTTCAACGCAAGAGCAGAATACGTTCATTCAGAGGATGTACTAAGATTCTATAATTTCGATCTCTACACCTTCCTCAAAAAGCACAGCACCCTGCCTCAAAGACTGGATTCACTGAGCCAGAAGAGTGTCGAGAAATGTTTTGGTATATATAACGCAAGAAGGGACACTATTTCAGGAGGGGAAAGTGTCAGACTGTTCAACGAATACGCAGTAAGTGGAAGTTCGCTGAACGAAAAGCTCATCCTCACCCACAATCGCGAAGATGTCACACAGCTTCACACTCTTATGTTACGTGCAGGCTTCGAGGATTTCTCCAATATACTGAAAGCAGATTCCCTCGATGAGTCATTATCCACCTATGGTTTTCCTGTACGTTCTTCAGCTGACAGTGCTGCTGATCTTGCAGTCAGAGCAAGAATAGACATACGCAAATCACTGATAATAATAACCGGTGATCAGTTCGGTGATGCAGTCAGTGCTGAGCTCTACCCGGATGACTGCCGCAGTTATCGTGCATCTTTCTCGGCGGCAACCAGAAGTCTCCGCATCGAACTGCCCTACTCGACCTACGGCGATGATTTTTACATCAATATAAAAGCCCTCGGCCTCGATAACGAGCTCCGAGAGCTTGATTCCTATGTCAACGGACACTTGATACTCAGATCAGACGGCAGAACCGACAGTCGTGCAGTCAATGCCCTTGCCGCAGCGATGGCTGCCAGTCTCTATAATTCATACAAATAGGATGTTCCGAATACATCAACTGCCACAACTGCAATATTGCCTCTTGAAATGCACTTTATTCCATCAAAGTTCTCTGTAACTATCATTTCTGAACTGAAGTTTCCGTCATAATTCGGATCAACCATAATATAATCAATGAGCTGCTCGGGATTGTTCTTTGCAATCTGCATGAGCAGCTCTCTTTCTTTGAGCTGAACATGTCCGACATCCGGTTCAGGCATAAAGCGGCTGAGAGCCATCGTGTACAGGCATTTGCCGCTTTCAAGTGTTTCTTTAGATTCCACATCCATAAGCAGCCTGCCTTTTTCAAACGCATTCTCTTCATCAACCACGTCTTCAAAAACCGCGTCAGCTTTGCTGAGACGTTTTCTCGCCATACCTACAGCAAGGCCCTCAGTATCGCATCCTATCCACTTTCTGCCGAGATTATGTGCCGCCTCGATAAATGAGCCGGAACCGCAGAAAAAATCCGCACAGAGGTCTCCAGGCTCCGTAGAAGCCATAATTATCCGCTGCATCAGCTCAAGCGGCTTCTGTGTTGCATATCCCGTTCTCTCTTTGGATGTTCTTCCGACCATATCAATTGACCATACGTCTTTCATATTGACCATTGTATACCAGCCGAATTCATCTCTGTATTCCTTTACCCCCTTGAATCTGTAAGGCTTGAGTCCCCTGTTATATGATTTCTCCTGAGGCACATTCAGGTAATACTTCGAAGTCTTCGAGTAGACAAGGATTGAATCGTGTTTTCTCGAGAAATGCCTCTTGCCGGATCCTCCGGATTTGTATTTCCAGATTATCTCGTTGATGAAATGCTTCTCACCCATTATCTCGTCAAGCACCAGCTTGATGTAGTGAGACGAATGCCAGTCGAGATGAACCCACATGAGTCCGTCATCTGCAAGAAGTTCCTTCATCAGAAGAAGTCTCAGCGTCATATTCTCTATGTAGAATTCGAGGCTGCGGTCAAAAGTATCATCGTAGGCAAGATGGTGTATCTTCTGCGACTTGCCCTCAGCATCTTTAACAGTAATTGTTGCGTTGTACTTGGCTTTTGTGAAAAAAGGCGGATCGATGTAGATAGATCTGATTCGTCCGCTGTATCCGTTTGCGATAAGTTTGAGCATGAAGGCTGCATTATCGCCACACGCAAGCAAATTCTCCTCAGTAAAGCTGCCCTGAACGGACTGCTCAACTAATTCCATCATTTCATCGAATAATTCGCATCCCCTTTTGAGGCCTTTGCTGATATCTTCTATAACTCCCATAATTTGTTCCTTTGAAAAGAATCCCGAGCTTGTGCTCGGGATTCTGCAGTACCATATATATGATTTCTATTAGTTGAGAATCTCAACGCCTTCGAAGTCAACCTTTGAAAGGTCTTCGAGCTCTGCGCTGATGCTCATCACGAAATCAATGCCATAGTCGTTGGAAATCTCCTTAATCTTCATTACGAAGCTTGGAATATGCTCAACCTCGATATCTGCGTGCTTAAGAACTCCATCAAGATAGATTGTCTCTATATCGTTATTTGAGCTGATAATACCAAAGAGGAATCCAATATACTCATCTTCGTTAGTAATATGAATGAAATCATCCATGCAGATTACTCTGATATTGTAGTTCAGATCGAACATAAGTCTTGTATCCTTATTGATGAAGATGATGTTGCCCTTTGCAGTCTCAACTGCAACGTTAGCATGCTCAATCATCTTCTTTGTCTTACCGCTTCCTTTATTTCCAACTAATACTTTCACCATGACAGTATCCTCCTTATGATTGCTTTTTTCAATTATACACCAGCAGAATTACGCGTTCAAGACTAAAGCCCTAACTTCGCAATCAAAACCGCAGCAGGAAAAGCTTTAATTACTAATCTGCCTGCGATAAGCGAAAGAGCTGCTGCTGGTACAGCAGTTACCACATCTATTAAAGTGTGCTGCTTCGTGAACTGCGTCGATATTACTATAAGCATTGCAATTATGCATACAGAAATTTTTACCGCGATATTAAAATCGGGGCACTGTACAGCAGCTGCCATTATGATAAAGCACATTGAACAATGCATGCTTGGAGCGCAATTATACCCCTTATAACTGAAGAAATATACGATTGAAAGAGATGAGCCGAAGAAACTTTTTTCAGGCTTCCTTCGCTCAAAACTTGTCGGATAAGCGATATACGCTGTAACGCTTATGATAACATCAGCAATAATACTCGCCATATATAGAACATAAAGTTCTTTTGAACTGTAGAACAATGCAATAGGAAAGAAAGCTATCAGTGGAAACCAGAGAACGTATACATATACCCAGGCCGGTATAAGCGGAACCAGGTCATCTGTTCGCCCTTTAACATTATGCGGATTGTGCTGAAAAAGCTCGCTTCCATAATATGCTGCCGTCTGAAATACCAGTACGCATATCTGTATTAATAAAAGTTTTCTGAATATAACCATTTCCTCAAAACAGCTGAGCGCCGGCAATATATACCAGCGCTCATAATCAGTTTTTATTCTATATATAAATATTATTTCTCATCAGCCTCTGCAGCCTTCTTAGCGTCGAGTTCCTTGCATACAGCGTCGATTCTGTGTGCAACCTCGATGAAGTCAGCTTCCTTAAAGCCTCTTGTTGTCATAGGAGCAGTTCCGATTCTTACACCTGATGTCTGCATTGGTGATCTCTTCTCGTTAGGAACGCAGTTCTTGTTGAGAGTGATTCCTACCTCATCACATGCGCTCTGGAGATCCTTACCTGTGAACTCACGATCTGAGAGGTCAAGCAGGAATACGTGGTTGTCTGTTCCACCAGTTACAACATTGTAACCCATCTTTACGAACTCCTCAGCGAATGCCTTGCAGTTCAGTCTAACCTGCTTCTGGTACTCCTTGAACTCAGGCTTGAGAGCCTCCTCAGCACATACAGCCTTAGCAGCGATTACGTGCTCGAGTGGACCGCCCTGTGCATACGGGAATACAGCGCTGTCAACCTTCTTAGCAAGCTCAGGTCTAGCGAAAATCATTCCGCCTCTTGGTCCTCTGAGTGTCTTGTGAGTTGTTGTTGTGATGATGTCAGCATATCCGAATGGTGTTGGGTGCTCGCCAGCAGCTACAAGACCTGCGATGTGAGCCATATCTACCATGAAGTATGCTCCAACTTCCTTAGCAACCTCTGCAAATGCAGCGAAATCGATAATTCTTGAGTATGCGCTTGCACCTGTGAGGATCAGCTTAGGCTGAAGCTCCTTAGCCTTAGCCTTAAGGTCTTCCATATCAATAAATCCATTGTCATCAACATCATAGAAATGAACATCGTAGAGCTTTCCACTGAAGTTAACTGCTGAACCGTGTGTAAGGTGTCCACCGTTGTCGAGGTTCAGTCCGAGGATTGTATCACCTGGCTCAAGGATAGCCTTGTAAGCTGCAAAGTTAGCCTGTGAACCTGAGTGAGGCTGAACGTTTACATGGTAATCTGTCTTGAATACCTCTCTCCACTTATCACAGCAGTACTCCTCAAGCTGGTCAACAAACTCTGTTCCGCCGTAGTATCTGCCCTTGTTTCCTGAAGTTCTCTGATATGGATATCCCTCAGCATACTTCCATACAAGGCAGCTTCCGCCTGCAGCCATTACAGCCTCTGAGCAGTAGTTCTCTGAAGCGATGAGCTCGACGTTGTTCTTCTGGCGGTTATACTCCTTCTCGATAAGTCCTGCAACTGTAGGTGAAACCTTTGCTACCTCAGCAATAATCTGCTGATTATAGTTGCTGTTGTCATTTCCGTTCTTGTCAAACATTGATTTGATTCCTTTCGTTATAAAGAGTTATATAGAGTTTTGATTTCTCCGATTAAATATATTGAACCGAGAACGAGCACAGCATCATATGCACTGAGCCTCTCGTATTCAAACAGAGTCATCAGCTTGTCGGAAGCTTCGCAGTCACAACCCCTCTCATTGAACATTATCTTTAGTTCAGAAGCGGGAAGTGCCCTGCTGCTGTCGGGCTGAAGCATAAGCTTATCAGCATCGCGAAAAGCATCCGCAAGCTCTTCTACCATATTATCACATTTTTTATCCTTTAGACACCCGAAAACTAACAAAAGTTTGTTGTCGGGTACAGTTTTTCCGATAGTTTTTCTGTAAGTGTCTATAGCTGCCGCTATTCCGGACTCATTATGTGCTCCGTCAATCACAATTATCGGTTTATTCTTTCTCAGCATTTCAAACCTGCCCGGATTAACAGCCTCAATAAGACCCTTTCTTATAGAAGCATCACTCAGATCCATTACAGCAGTAACCGCAGCAAGAGCTGTAATCGCATTTCTCACCTGATGCTCTCCAAGCATAGAAATACGCAGTTTCTCATATCTGCGTCCATCTATCTCAGCATTAAACACAGCATGAAGACCCTCATCCGATTCCTCAGCATAATCGAGAATCTCGTACGGCATAGTCTCTACGTCCAGAAGAGGTGCTTCCTTTTCCCCGGCAACACGATAGATTATCTCTCTGATGTTATCCTCTGCAGACTGTGTAACTACAGGTACCCCCGCTTTGATGATGCAAGCCTTGTCCTCAGTTATTTCTTCAACTGTGTCTCCGAGAACGTCAACGTGATCTATTCCAACCTGCGCGATAACCGTCGCAAGAGGTTTCTCGATTGTATTGGTTACATCGATTCTTCCGCCAATTCCAACTTCCATTATGACATAGTCTGGTTTTTTCTCGGTAAAATAAAGATAAGCCAGTGCGGTCAGTACCTCAAAGAGCGACAGGCCACCGTAACCCTCGTCGACCAGCTGATTATTATATTTAAGTATGCTCTCAGCCAAACGTTCGAAATCCTCATCGGAAATCAGCTTATCTGATATCTGGAATCTCTCATTGAACTTCTCAACATGAGGTGATGTGAACATGCCCACAGAGAAACCCGCTGCCTCCAGCAGAGATTTAATATAATACGAGACGGAACCCTTTCCATTGGTTCCGCCCACGTGAAATATCTGCAGCTCTTTCTCCGGATTGCCGAGAAGTTCCAGCAGGCGTCTCATTCTTGAGAGCCCTGCCGGTCCTTTCGTATTGTTAATCTCGTAAATTCGCTCAATAATATCCATTATTCTGTAAGTGCCTCAAGTCTTGCAGTAACTGTCTCAAGCATCTCTCTGTACTTCTCGCCCTTAGCCTTCTCCTGTTCAACAAGTTCAGCAGGAGCCTTTGCAACGAATCCCTGGTTAGCGAGCTTCTTCTCAACTCTCAGAACCTCTGACTCGAGCTTAGCCTTCTCTTTAGTGAGTCTCTCAATTTCTGCTTCCTTATCAACAAGCTCATCGAGAGGAACAAGAATCTCAGCGCCGTTGATTACTGCTGACATTACATCTGCAGGAGCTTCTGCATCTGCACTTTCGATTCTAATGCTTACAACATTTGCAATATTCTTTACATACTCTTCAACAGCTGCAATTGTCTCTGCGATTGAATCAGTTCTGATGATGAGGTTCAGCTTTCTGCTTGGTGCAGCTTCTGCTTCAGCTCTGATATTTCTTACAGCTTTGATGATATCCATTGCAGTCTCGATTCTTGCAACAGCATCGCTATAATCCATAGCCTCATCATATACAGGCCACTCTGCCTTGATGAGAAGTCCGTCCGGATTGTCTTCTGTAGCAGCCTCTGCAGGGAGAAAGCTCCAGATTTCCTCTGTAATGAACGGCATGAATGGGTGAAGCAGCTTGCAGAGATCCTTCAGTGCTTTCTGAAGTACATATCTTGCAGTCTTCTTATCCTCTTCATCATCACCCCAGAGTCTCTTCTTGATGAGCTCGATGTACCAGTCGCAGAATACATCCCAGATAAGCTCATATACCTTCTGACCAGCAAGTCCAAGCTCGAACTTATCAAGAGCCTCAGTTACATACTTAACTCCGTCATTGATTGTCGAGAGAATCCACTTGTCCTCATCTCTGAGAACTGCAGTCTCTGCATCAGCCATAGGCAGGAACTCATCGTCCTCACCTACAAGATTCATAATTGTGAATCTTGAAGCATTCCAGAGCTTGTTAGCGAAGTTTCTTGTTGCCTCAAGTCTGCTCTGGATGAAACGCATATCATTACCAGGTGTGATACCTGTAGCAAGCATAAATCTCAGAGCATCAGCACCGTAATCCTTGATAATCTCAAGCGGATCGATTCCGTTGCCGAGTGACTTTGACATCTTGCGTCCCTGCTCATCTCTTACAAGACCGTGCAGGAATACATGCTTGAAAGGAATCTCTCCCATTGTCTCAATTGATGAGAATACCATTCTGATAACCCAGAAGAAGAGAATATCATATCCTGTTACCATTACTGAGTTAGGATAGAAGTAATCAAGCTCAGGTGTCTTCTCAGGCCAGCCGAGTGTTGAGAATGGCCAGAGTGCTGAACTGAACCATGTATCGAGAACGTCCTCGTCCTGATGGAAGTGTGTGCTTCCGCACTTTGGACACTTCACAGGCATCTCATGGCCTACAACTATCTCACCGCACTCATCACAGTAATATGCAGGAATTCTGTGTCCCCACCAGAGCTGTCTTGAAATACACCAGTCTCTGATATCATAGAGCCAGTTGAGATAAATCTTCTCGAATCTTGCAGGAACGTGAACCATCTCTCCTGATGTTGCAGCCTCGATAGCAGGCTTTGCAAGCTCCTTCATTGCTACGAACCACTGCTCTGAAACCATTGGCTCAATTACAGTGTGACATCTGTAGCATGTACCTGCAGGAATTGTAATATCATCAATCTTTACAAGGTATCCAGCATCTGTAAGTTCCTGAACCCATGCCTTACGGCACTCGTAGCGGTCCATTCCGGCATACTTACCCGCATTCTCATTCATGTGAGCAGTCTGGTCAATACATACAAGCTGCTCAAGATTATGTCTCTGGCCGACCTCGAAGTCGTTAGGGTCATGTGATGGAGTAATCTTTACAGCACCTGTTCCTTTCTCAGGATCAGCATGCTCGTCAGTGATTACAGGAATCTCTCTTCCAACGAGAGGAACAATAACCTTTTTGCCAATGAGGTGTGCGTATCTCTCATCACCCTCTGCAACAGCGATCGCAGTATCACCGAACATTGTCTCAGGACGTGATGTTGCAATTGTGATACCCTCTGAACCGTCTGCAGCAGGATACTTGAAGTACCAGTAGTGTCCTGCGAAATCCTCATGCTCTACTTCTGCATCAGAAAGTGTTGTCTGGCAGTCAGGACACCAGTTGATAATTCTGTTGCCCTTGTAGATAAGTCCCTTGTTATAGAGACTTATGAAGAACTCGTTAACGGCTTTGTTGCAGCCTTCATCCATTGTAAAACGCTCTCTTCTCCAGTCGCAGGAATCTCCGAGCTTACGACACTGCTTTGTGATTCTTCCGCCGTACTCCTTCTTCCATGCCCATGCATGCTCGAGGAACTCCTCACGAGTCATATCATGCTTGTCTCTACCGGTCTCAGCCTTAATCTTCTGTACAACCTTAACCTCTGTAGCGATTGAAGCATGGTCAGAACCAGGCAGCCATAATGCGCTGTAGCCCTGCATTCTCTTCCATCTGATAAGAACATCCTGCAGTGTCTGGTCAAGTGCATGACCCATGTGCAGCTGTCCTGTTATATTTGGAGGAGGCATAACAATGGTGTATGATTTCTTCTTCTCATCAACCTCCGCATTGAAAGCCCCTTTTGTTTCCCACATTTCGTATATACGATCTTCAAATTCTTTAGGATCGTATGTCTTGGCAAGATTCTTCATCCTATCCTCCTTATTATAAAAAATCCGAGTATTCACTGCCTTCATCAAGAACTTCATGTCTGATTCTGGCCATATTTTCGTCTATTCTGGCAAGCTGTCTTGCGCAGTCCTTAAGTTCTTCCTGTATTTCGTCGTTAAGAATACCCTTGTTCTTATATCTGAGCTCATGCTCAAGGGATGCCCATGTATCCATTGCAATACTCCTGAACTGAATCTCAACAGGTACAAGTACACTTCTGTTAACGAGATATACAGGAATTGCGACGACTACGTGCAGGCTTCTGTATCCGCTCTCTTTAGGCTTCTTACAATAATCTTTAATCCTTATGAGCTCAATATCTGACTGCTCCATAAGCAGTTCGAACATCGTATACATGTCTTCTACATAGTTGCAGATGACTCGTATACCTGCAATATCGAGAACTTCTGCCTGAACAGTATCCAGATTGTTAATCGGATCTTCTATTCCGTAGCGTTCTGCTTTTTCAATAATGCTCTCGAGGGACTTCAGTCTTGTCTGAACATGGTGTATAGGCATATACTGATGCTTCTTATCGAAGTCATCAGACAGAATGTCAAGCTTCAAATCCAGCTCTTTGATAGCCGAATTATATAACAGGCTGATATTGTCTATAGCCTCCTGAAGCTCCTCATCTGTGCCCTTGTATTCAGGTCTCTTGTTTCTAATTCCCTCAGCGCTGTAGTATCTGAAAGCCATATCTTTCTCCTAAGCGATAAAGTTTTGTTTTAACTAATAAATTATATCATATCAGCACCGTATATCGCATCAGATATCCAGTGCATTCTTTGCTAATTTGTCAGCCATCTCGTTGTATTTGTTGCCGGCATGTGCTTTTACCTTAACAAATCTGATGGCAATCTTTTTTCTTGCTTCTGCTATATATGCTTTGTAGGCCTGTGTCATCTCAAGGTTTGCCTTCCAGAGATTGTCAGCCCACTTTCCTACACCCTCGTAATCGTGGTGGATTGTTACAGCCTCGTAACCCTGGCTGATGCAGTATTCGATTGCGAGCTTTGCACCCATAATCTCTCCTGCAACATTTCTAAGCTGTGACTGGTCCGTATCATCATAAGCCTTGTTGAGCTCAGTGACTTTGCCGCCATCTATAACAACAGCTCCGCCGGAATATCTTCCTGTCGCCACGTCGTAGCTTCCGTCGACATATGCAGCCACGCCAAATGTCTCTGTCTCGCTAAAAGCAATCTGCTGATCCACAGTCTCCTTTTTTACCGAAGGAGAGCTCTTCCAGCCGAGGTATGCCTGCGCATCTTCATGATTTGCGAAGCTCTTGTACTCCGCACCGCTGAATCCTTCAACGCTCCGCCTGCACGCATCCCATGTGGTAAAAATTCCTGTCTCACGGCCGTTACGTACGGCATAATACTTTTTCTTTGCCATCTCAGCCTCCTCGAATTTCTTCAGAAAAGTTCTTCGGTGTATCGGAGTCATTCCGAAAGCACGAAGGCCTTCGTAATGAGCTGCTGTACCGTAACCCTTGTTTCTTGCAAAATCATAACCCGGATACTGTTCATCCATCTCGACCATATAACTGTCTCTGGCGACTTTTGCGACGATAGACGCAGCAGCAATTGAAAGGCTTTTCTCATCACCCTTTATTATCGACTCCTGCTGGATATCCGTGTCAAGATGAACAGCATCGATAAGAATGCAGTCAATACTTCCCCCGTCAGGAAGCTTAGCATTGGCCGCATCAATAGCTTTGAGCATAGCCGCTTTTGTAGCATTGAGAATATTCATCTCATCGATGGCCTTATTGTCAGAGATGCCTATTCCGTATGCTACAGCTTTCTCGCGAATCAGTACATCGAGTTCTTCTCTCTTCTTTGCTGATACCTTCTTTGAATCGTTGACTCCAAGAATATCCCAGTCCTCAGGCATAATAACACAGGCTGCGTATACAGGACCAGCCAGCGGTCCTCTACCAACCTCATCAATACCTGCTATGTATTTCTTTCCTGATGCTCTAAGTTCATCTTCATGAGCGCGCATCTCTGCAAGCTGCTTCTGTTGCTTCTCCAGTCTTTCCTGTTTGGTCATCGCTCTGTCTATACCTCTTCAGGCAGTTTCTCAAGTGTAATTCTTCCAAGTTTGCCGCCTCTGAACTCATCAAGTAGAATTCTTCCGGTTCTCTCGTAGTCAATTCTCTTACCTGCGAGAATGAACCCTCTCTTCTTGGCGATTGCGTCCATATTGTCGATGGTCTCTTCACATATCTCATCGAGCTTGTATCTTTCCATAAGATTCTGAGGATAATCTTTCTCAAGAACCTTTATGAGCTCATATGCCAGGTCCTGCACCCCGAGAATATCATCCTTGATGCTTCCGCAAAATGCAAGGCAGAGACCTACATTTCTGTCCTCGAACTTTGGCCAGAGAATTCCCGGTGTATCCAGAAGCTGCATTCCGTTGCTCAGTGTTATCCACTGCTTACCAGTTGTAACTCCAGGTCTGTCGCCCGTTCTTGTGCTCTTCTTGCCGGTAAGTCTGTTGATAAGAGATGATTTGCCCACATTAGGAACTCCGACTATCATAAGTCTCAGAGGACGCTTGAAGCTCTTGGCTTCATTACGCTTTGCCTCTTCCTGTTCCAGAGCTTTGAAAAGCTGCTTGATATTCTCACCTGACTGAAGGTTGAGTGAGAGTGTTCTGTTGCCCTTCTTCTCGAAATAGTCCCTCCAGCGCTGCGTCTCTGCATCATCAGCGAGGTCCGCTTTTCCCAGAACAATAATTCTTCTTTTGTTACCTACAATCTCGTCAATTACAGGGTTTCTGCTGGATACCGGAATTCTGCTGTCAAGAATCTCAACGACCACATCAACTGCCTTCAGGTTCTCCTGAATCAGTTCACGTGTCTTCTTCATATGTCCCGGATACCAGTTAATATTCTGTAAAGCCATTTTCTCTCCTTCCAGCTTTGAGAATAAGCGAAAAAAATGCATACCCTCTGCCTCTGCTTCAGGTATGCATCTCTAGCTCGTTGTGTAAGATTAAGCCTGCTTGATTCTTGCAGCCTTACCGGTTCTTGAACGCATGTAGTTGAGCTTAGCTCTTCTAACTCTGCCCTTTCTAACCAGCTCGATCTTCTCAATTCTTGGTGAATGGAGTGGGAAAGTCTTCTCAACTCCGATTCCGTTTGAAAGCTTTCTTACAGTGAAAGTCTCATTAACTCCACCGTGCTGCTTCTTGAGTACATAACCCTCGAATACCTGAACTCTTTCTCTCTGGCCCTCGACGATCTTAACATGTACCTTCAGTGTATCACCTACGTTGAACTGAGGAATGTCCTCTCTCTTATACTCAGCTGTGATCTGATCTAAAATATTCATTCTTGACTCCTCCTTCCCTCAAAGACGTTCTTGGTTCCCGTATGTACTTCTTCCGCATATCCCCAGCGGAACGCCCGTAATAACGTTAAGAGTATAGCAGATTACGGCCCTGCTTGTCAAAGCTTTTTTCAGGCTCTAGGATGAGTTTTTGAGAAAACTTCTCTGACATGAATATCTGTAACTGCAAGGTATGCAATGCCCACGCTCATGTCGTCGAAACCCATAAGTTCCTGCAGAGTTTTGAGGTCTCCACCGTTCTGAAGAATGTGAACCGCAAAGCTGTCACGAAGCACCTGCGGAGTCATTTTCTCAGCGATTCCTATCTTCTCGCCATACTCCTTCAGAATTTTCCATATACCCTGTCTGGTCAGGCAGGTCCCCCTCTGGTTCGCAAAAACATAATCCTTTGCTTCAGGTTTACCGCCCTTAAGTGCAGGATATGCCTCTTCAATATATTCTGCAAGCGCGTCGTGCGCATAGCGTCCGATAGGCACAATACGGCTCTCTGAATTCGACTCCCTGATAGTTGCGAAGTTCATTCTGAGGTTGATATCCTCGAATCTGAGTCTTACAACTTCAGTAACTCTCGCACCTGTTCCGTAAAGAAACTCCATCAGAGCTCTGTCCCTGAGACCTTTTACACTTTTATCCGGAAGCGAGAGAAGCTTCTCAACTTCCTCTACAGTGAGGAATTCAATAGATCTCTTATCGTTTCTCGCTGCCTTTATCTTGGTAAAAGGATTGTCTGTTCTTCGTCCGTTCCTTATAAGATAGTCATAGTATGTTCTAAGAGCCGATACCTTGCGGTTAATCGTAGCCTTCGACTTGCTGCTGTTGCCAAGGTCCATAACATAGGCTACAGCATCGCTCTCCGCACACTCTTCTAGAGTCCGGCCGTTTCTTCTGGCAAGAAAAGCCTCAAGCGCTCTGAGATCCCTCCCGTATGCCACGAGTGTATTCTCGGCTTTATTTCTTTCTTTTCTCAGATATTCGATAAATTCATTCATAAACGCATCCCCCGAATTTATTTACTGATAAATTTATTTCGAATATATCTTCTACCATTTGCGGTAATATGTCAATAATAAAACGAGCCTTCAGTTCACTTCAAAGGCTCGTTTCTGATTGTGTGCTCCATTATTTAAAAGTGTACTAACATATTTGTAAGCAGCTGTTCAGGCGCAAACCGCTGTCACAGCTATATACTACCACTTTAATTATTTCCCTTCAGCACAGTTTGTCTCGTGATTATACCATCATCATGTTGACAGCAAGCTCATATACGAAACGCTGCTTCCATTTCTTCCAGGTATTGTCATGTGCCCCGGAACCAAACGGGAGCTTATCCGTAATATTGAGGATTATACCATCTCTATATTCTTCAGGTACAAGAGCCAAAGCCGCATCTATAGCTTCAAGCTTCTCTCTCGCTGCAGACGAAACCGGATCATTCCAGCTGTCATCTGAATTTAAAACAAGTTCTTCCATTCTTTCGATATCCCGTATCATCCAAATGCACTGAATATATACAGGACGCGGAAGAACAAAACATGCTGTGCTCCTCAACTGATATTCGCGCATTGCAAACCCTCCTTTTACAGTAATAATAGGAGTTGCAGAGTCAGGAATCAACGCAGAAATATCGCCAAATTCCGCACTGTCAGCACGTTATACTGTATTCTTTCTGCGTCTGCTGATTCTAAATACAAAGAAAGCAACCGAAGCGACAAGAATCGCAGCAGCCACAGCCTGTATTCTTGCTGCCCATACTGCTGCCGCAACACCGAAAACCGGCAAAATGCTGCAGATAATACTGATAACTGTCACGCCGCCGACAGCTGTTACAACTCTCTTCGGTGTAAGAAGTTTGGCAAGCGGAACATCCGGAAATGCACATTTAAGTCCTGCAGCAAGCACCCCGACGACAAGCACTGCAAAGAATGCCCATCGCAATAGCCCTGCGGCAATAGGCGACACTACACCGCCTATAAGAAAATCAAAGAGTTTGAGAATGCCAAGTCCGGCAAAATACAGAGGCGCCATAATAACACTTCCGATTGTAATTCTTTTCTTCTGCTTCTCTTCGTCCTGATCATCAGCCGCGTCATTCACTGCATCAAAAGGCATATCACCGATATCCTGCACAACTGCTGTCTGCATATTAATTTCGTCATATGAAGGCGGCATATCAGCCGCTGCTGCAGCTCCGATTGCCGTAGCAATTGCAAGAGATGCAGTGGCCAGCTTCTTCGCAGTTCTGCCGTCACCTGATGTTCTGTTTTCGTTGTTTTTCTTTTCCTTCTCGTCCATAGTATTCACTTATCTGTAACTGCGTTTCGCTTTGTCAGAATGAAAATCCGATCCCGTAGTTGCAATCAGATCATGCTCCGCCGCAAAAGCCCTGAGTGCTCTTTCTTCATCTTCTGTTGCAGAAGGATGACCGCACTCAATACCGTCAATTCCATATTCTATGAATCGCTTCATCAGCACAACAATTCTCTCATAGAATTCATCTGCTGCTTCATCCTTGCGGCGCTGCTCCATCGGATGTGCAAGTATTGCTATTCCTCCGGCCTTATGAATAAGTTCAACAACGTCTTTTGACTGCATAGTCTGCTTGCCAAGATTTTTCAGGCTTTCCTCCGCATCGAAGTACTTTGAGAAGGCCTCGTTGACATCTTTGACGTAGCCCTTATCAATCATTACCCTTGCAAAAGTAGGTTTGCCGACATAATTCCCACCATTAACTGCAAGAAGATCATCAACAGAAATCTCTATGCCGAGTGAATTAAGAGCCTGAAGCATACGGTCATTTCTTCTTGCGCGCCAGAGCTTTATCTCACTTAGCACTCTCTTGAGATCAGGATCATTGAAATCGATATTATATCCGAGTATATGAAGTTTTGTTCCAAGCTCATCATCAGAGTCAAACTCAATGCCGGGAACAACAACTATGCTTCTTCCGCGGCTGCAGCTGCATGCAGCAATTGAACCGTCAATACCATCATGATCAGTCACAGCAATCATCTTATAGCCTTCCGCCTCCCAGCGGTCAACTATCTCCTCCGGAGTCAAATCACCGTCTGAGAAACATGAATGTATGTGCATATCCTTTCTGATATCTCTCATTATCTTTCCTTCCAGCAATTAGAGATTCTCCAGGTCTCCCTCTTCAAGATAGCTGATGTATGGCAGGTTTCTGTACTTCTCATCGAAATCAAGACCGTATCCGATTACAAATAGATCATCTACCTCGAATCCGATATAGTCTCCCTCAACGTCAGCTGTTCTTCTTGCTGACTTGTTGAGCATTGAACACAGCTTAACTGACTTAGGATGTCTCTCCTCAAGCTTCTTTATCAGATAAGAGAGAGTATTGCCTGTATCAATGATATCCTCGAGAATAATGACATTCTTGTTATAAAGATTCTCCTTAGGCTCAATGGAAATTTTTACAACGCCTGAGCTTGTGGTTGATGAACCGTAGCTGCTGGCTCTGACGAAATCCATAATCACGTCGAGTCCGATATTCTTCACAACATCCGCAGTCCAAAGCAGTGAACCCTTAAGTGTACTAAGTACGACTATGGATTCTCCCTCGAAATCCTCTGTTATCTGTCTTCCGATTTCCTGAGCTCTCTTCTGAATCTGCTCTTCTGTAAAAAGTATCTTTCCAATTGCCTTTTCATTACCCATATCTGCATCTCCTTTTACCATCTATTCAGCACTTCCGGCTTCTTCCTCTGCTGCCGCAAGCAGTTCTCCGATTACATCCAGCAGCTTGTCATGACCTGTTCGTTTCAAAGCTGATACCGGAATTATAACATCTTCTTTATCCATGTCGAGTGTAGTTCTGATAAGTTTCATCTGCTTCTGAAGTTCATTTCTCGACACCTTATCAGCTTTGGTAGCAACAACGATACCGCTGAGTCCATAATACTTCAGATAATCGTACATCTGAACATCCTGTGCAGAAGGCTTGTGTCTGATATCAACGAGCTGCACTACCTTGAGAAGTTTCTCTCTGTTCTCAAGATACTGTTCCATCATCTCTCCCCACTTCTCACTCTCACGCTTGCTGACCTTGGCATAGCCGTAGCCCGGCAGGTCAACAATGCGGAAGTCATCGTTAATCAGGTAAAAATTAATGGTTCGCGTCTTCCCTGGGCTTCCTGATACTCGAGCAAGTCCTTTTCTTCCCGTAATGAGATTGAGAAGCGAGCTCTTTCCAACGTTGGAACGGCCGGCAAAAGCAATCTCATATCTGTCAGGCTCCGGATACTGTGACGGCTTAACCGCAACAGTCTCTATATCTGATTTATTAATCTTCATCGATAATAATCTCCTTCAGTGCATCCTCAACTGTCTCAAGGCAGACGAACTCGATTTTCTTGCGAACACTTGCAGGAATATCCTCCAGGTCAGGCTCGTTATCCTTTGGAATGAGAATCTTTGTAATACCCTGTCTGTAAGCAGCCAGAGACTTCTCCTTAAGACCTCCGATTCTGAGAACCTTTCCTCTAAGTGTAACCTCTCCAGTCATCGCGATGTTTCTGTTCGCCTTCTTGCCTGTCAGAACTGAGAAAATCGCACAGCTCATTGTCACTCCGGCTGATGGGCCGTCCTTAGGTGTAGCACCCTCAGGAATGTGAATCTGAATGTCGCAATCCTTGAAATTCTCTTCAGGTATTCCATACTTCTCTGCGATTGAGTGAATGTATCCCATTGCAGTCTGTGCGGATTCCTTCATTACATCACCCATCTGACCGGTGAGTATAAGTTTTCCGCTTCCAGGCATTCTGACTGTCTCAATCTCAAGAGTAACACCTCCAACAGCAGTCCACGCCATTCCGGTTGTTGTACCAACCTCAGGCTCAAGGTCACGCATATCTTCAATGAACACCCTTTTACCGAGATACTTGTCAAGGTTTCTCGATGTGATTGAATACTTGCTCTTCTTATCAGTAACAATCTTCTTCGCAACCTTTCGACACAGATTAGCAATCTCTCTCTCGAGATTACGCACACCTGCTTCTCTTGTATAGTAATTGATAATATCTCTCACAGCACTCTCAGTAATGTTGAGCTGAGTCTTCTTGATTGCGTGCTCCTTCATCTGCCTAGGAATCAGGTAGTTCTGCGCAATCTTCACTTTCTCTTCTTCGATATAGCTTGAGACCTCAATTACTTCCATTCTGTCAAGCAGAGGTGCCGGAATAGTTGAAGTAGTATTCGCTGTTGTAATGAACATTACCTTTGAGAGGTCGAAAGGCACCTCAAGGTAGTGGTCGGTAAAATCCTTGTTCTGCTCAGGGTCGAGCACTTCCAGCAATGCGGAAGCAGGATCTCCTCTGAAGTCATTGCCCAGCTTGTCCACCTCGTCCAGAAGGAAGAGCGGATTATTGGTTCCGGCTTCGATGATTGAGTTGATAACACGACCCGGAATTGATCCGACATAAGTTCTTCTGTGTCCTCTGATCTCGGCCTCATCTCTAACTCCACCTAGTGACATTCTTACGAACTCTCTGTTCATCGAGCGGGCTATTGAACGAGCGATAGAAGTTTTACCAACTCCTGGTGGACCAACGAGACATATGATAGGTCCCTTAATTGTCTTGGTAAGATGCATTACCGCAATGCTCTCAAGGATTCTCTCTTTAACCTTCTCAAGGCCGTAATGGTCTTCATTGAGAATCTTCTCAGCCTTCTTTATATTGATATTTGTCTTGGTTGAAGTATTCCAAGGCAGTTCGAGAATCGTCTCAATATATGTTCTCGACACGTTTGCATCCGGACTCATAGGACTCATCTTTGCAAAACGGTCGATTTCCTTGCGAACTTTTGCATCTGTCTTCTCAGCAAGCTTAAGCTCGTCAAGCTTCTTCTTCCAGTTCTCAATCTCCTCGTTGGCTGTATCGTCTTCTCCGAGTTCTTCCTTGATTACCTGAAGCTGCTCCCTGAGATAGTACTCCTTCTGTCCGCGGTTCATATTCTTGACAACGCGGTTATTGATTCTCTTGCTGAGTGCAAGAATCTGATTCTCTCTGCTGATTACACCAATGAGGTTCTCTATTCTGAGCTGAACAGAGTCAATCTCAAGAATAGTCTGCTTGACATCAAATGTTACATCAATCTCTCCGGCAATTATATTGCAGAGATTAGCCGGATCATCAACTCCATCTATAAGTGCTCTTGCAGCACCCTCTCCGGAATTGCTCATCTCAACATATTTAAAATAAAGGTGCTTGAGTGATCTTACAAGAGCAACAAGGTTGAGATCTGACGGGTCATTATCTGTATCTGCAGCAAACTCATACTCACATGAAAGCATCAGTCCGCTGTCATAAATGCCGCTGATTCTAACTCTTCTCTCGCAGTCACCGAGAACCCTTACATATTCTTCGTGTCTTTTTACCACCTGCTTGAGCTTTACGAGTACACCTGTGAGGTATATGTCATCCTGTGCAGGGTCATTAATTGACGTGTCTTTCTGCGCTGCAACTACGACGTACTTATCGCCGTTCATAGCTGTATCTACTGCGGCAAGAGACTTGTCTCTGCCTATATCAAATCCTACGATTGTATCAGGGAAAAAAGTCTGCCCGCGAAGCGCAATGAACGGAATTCTGTTCTCTTCCATCCTTTCTCCTTTCTCTCTATAAATATGGCATAAGGCGGCATACACTTATGTCTGCCGCCCCAACAATTCATTTATTTTCTCTCAAGTACAGGAGCCGCACCCTCCTCGACAACTTCCTTTGTAATGATGCATTTGACAACATCCTTCTGCGAAGGAAGCTCGTACATAATATCAGTCATTATGTTCTCGAAAATGCCTCGAAGTCCTCTTGCTCCGGTTTTGAGTTCTATTGCCTTTGCTGCAATTGCTGTAATTGCATCATCCTGAATCTCAAGATCAACATCGTCCATAGCAAGCAAAGTCTGATACTGTCTAATCAGAGAATCTTTAGGCTCTCTGATGATTCTCTCAAGAGCCGCTGTACTGAGCTCACTCAGCGCAACAGTTACCGGAAGTCTTCCGATAAGCTCAGGAATAAGTCCGAACTTCAGAAGATCCTCAGGCTCAACCTTAAGAAGAATATCGTTCTCATTGAACTCCTCAGCTTCTCCCTCGGAGTTGAATCCGATAACCTTGTCTCCAAGTCTTCTCTTGATGATAGTTGACATGCCTGTGAACGCACCTCCACAGATGAAGAGTACATTCTTTGTGTCAAAATGGATGAACTCCTGAAGCGGATGCTTGCGGCCGCCCTGAGGCGGAACATTAGCAACAGTTCCCTCGATTATCTTAAGCAGAGCCTGCTGTACACCCTCTCCGCTTACATCTCTTGTGATAGAGACATTCTCGGATTTGCGTGCAATCTTATCAATCTCATCGATATAGATGATACCCTTCTGAGCTCTCTCAAGATCACCGTCAGCAGCCTGATACAGTCTGAGAAGAATATTCTCAACATCTTCTCCTACATATCCTGCCTCTGTAAGGGATGTAGCATCTACGATTGCAAAAGGAACATCCAGGATTCTGGCAAGAGTCTGCGCAAGCAGAGTTTTACCGCTTCCTGTAGGTCCGAGCATCAGGATGTTACTTTTCTGAATCTCAACCTGATCTGAGCCTCTGTTCTCTTTCTTCTCGAGATACTTGATTCTCTTGTAGTGGTTGTATACTGCAACAGCCAGTGTCTTCTTAGCGCTGTCCTGCTCGATTACATACTGTCCAAGTTCCTTGAAGATATCTTCCGGCTTAGGCAGCTTTGTCATCTTTCTGCGAACAGGCTCTGCATCCTCACTTATCAGCGAAGTGCATAAGTCTATACACTCATTGCAGATATATACATCCGGTCCGACAATTATTTTCTTTACCTGCGAGCTTGTCTTCCCGCAGAAAGAACATACAAGTTCATTAGTCTTGGTTTCCTTGCTCAATTCAATCTCCTTAATAAGTTATCTCTCGAGCACCTTGTCGATAAGGCCGTACTCCATTGCCTCCTGAGCAGACATGAAATTATCTCTGTCAGTGTCCTTCTCAATTGTCTTGAGTGCCTGTCCTGTAGCCTCAGCAAGAATATTGTTGAGCTTAGCCTTTGTCTTCATCATCCAGTCAGCCTGAATCTTGATGTCGGATGCCTGTCCCTGTGCTCCGCCAAGTGGCTGATGTATCATAACCTCAGCATTTGGAAGAGCGAATCTCTTACCCTTTGTTCCTGCAGAAAGGAGCACTGCTCCCATACTTGCAGCAAGCCCTACGCAAATAGTACAGATATCCGGCTTTACATACTTCATTGTATCGAAAATAGCCATACCTGCAGTCACCATTCCGCCAGGTGAATTGATATAGATATTGATATCCCTGTCAGGATCCTGCGCTTCAAGGAAAAGCAGCTGTGCTACAACAAGACTTGCTGTTCTCTCATCAATCTCACCATCGATGAAGATGATTCTATCCAGCAGAAGTCTCGAATAAATATCATAGCTTCTCTCACCCTGTCCGGTCTGTTCAATTACATAAGGTACATAATTCATTCTGTATATCTCCTTAAGCGATATGCTTATTCTGCATCTGCCTCAGCTGCAGCTTCCTTCTTTACAGCTGCATCAAAGATGAAGTCGATTGCCTTCTTTGTCTGTACATCTTCCTTAAAGTACTTAACGTTAGGTCCGATCATCTCCTTAACCTGGTCAACTGACATTCCATACTGACCTGCAAACGCCTCCATCTCAGCCTGAATCTCGTCATCGGTTACCTCGATGCCTTCCATTCTTACGATGTTCTTGAGGAAGATTCTTGTGTTAACTCTCTTTACAGCGTCCTCTCTTGTCTCTGCTCTGAGGTCTTCCATTGACTTGCCCATCCACTTCATGTAGTCATCAAGGCTGATACCCTGATATCCGAACTGCTGGTTGAGCTCCTGAAGCATATTGTCGATCTCACTCTCAATCATTGCCTCTGGTGTCTCGATCTCGTTAGCATTGAAGAGTGCCTCGAGTGTTCTGTCCTTCATTACTGACTCATCCATATCGTCAGCGTCCTTCTGAAGCTTCTTCTTCAGATCCTTCTTGAAGTCAGCAAGAGTCTCGAACTCACTGATGTCGCTTGCGAACTCATCATCGATCTCAGGAAGAATCTCTTCCTTAACCTCGTGAACCTTTGTCTCGAATACAGCATCCTTGCCTGCGAGATCCTCTGCGTGGTAATCCTCTGGGAACTTTACCTCAACCTTAACATCTGATCCTGCCTCAGCGCCAACAAGCTGCTCCTCGAAACCAGGGATGAACTGTCCGCTTCCAAGCTTAAGCTCGAAGTTCTCGCCCTTGCCGCCCTCGAACTCAACGCCGTCAATTGAACCAACGAAGTCGATGATTACAGTGTCGCCGTCCTTAGCTGCTCTCTCAACTGTCTCCATTCTTGCCTGCTTCTTAGCAAGTCTCTCGAGCTCAGCCTTAACTTCCTTTGCACCAATCTTTGTTGCTGCCTTCTCAATCTCAAGACCCTTGTAGTTCTTGATTTCAATCTCAGGGAATCCTTCAACTGTTACTGTAATAACAACGTCCTCGCCCTTCTTGAACTCATTTACATCAAGATTCTTAGGCTGGCTTACAGGCTCGATATCAAGAGTGTTAAGAGCATCGCCGTATGACATATCAAAAAGATCATTGAGTGCATCTGTGTAGAAAATCTCTGCGCCGTAGTATCTCTCGATAATCTTTCTTGGAGCCTTGCCCTTACGGAAACCGTCAATCTGGAACTGGTTTCTGTTCTTCTTGAATACAGCATCTACTGCAGCATCAAACTCAGCAGCTGTGAAAACCATCTCAAACTTGTAATCGTTGCCTTCCTTAGCAATCATGTTGTAGTTCATTAGTATCTTCCTCCTGTTTGTATTACTCTTTATATTATTGTCTTAATTTGTGTCAGTTTCCTGATATTGGCCTGTCTATTCCGAAAAACCCCTCTGGAGTTTCGATGCAGTCTCAGGCTCAAGCTGGTACTTCTCAGCAATACGATGAGCAAGTTCCTTGAAATCCTCCTCATCACCGTGGTACCACTCAATCTCAATCTCCAGAACCTTGACAGCTCCGGACTTCCTTCCAATTATACCGTCATCAAGTGACAGCGCACTTATGGATTTGCCTGTATCAACCATAACAAGCTTTCTGTTGAAATCCATATCAATAGTCTTGTAGAGTTTCTTGTCCCCTACTGCCGCATACAGAACTTCATAAGCATCACTTGATCTGAAAATATCGATATCAGGTTCTTCTGCAAACCTCTCATCATTGATTACAAGATCAATTTCCTCTCTTACATGAAGTCCATCTTCTTCATTCACATTCACATCCCACTTTATTGTGGCAACAATGCGATCGTTCTCATATCTGATTCTGTAAGCAATACCTGCTTTTCTAAGATCCTCATCCACTGTGTCAAAATACACCGCGTGCATCTTTATCTCATCAACTTTGTTCTTATGCTGATTCTCGAGAATAGGATCACTGATTATTGAATCAAATACTGCTGCATCACTAATGCGATACTTGAATTCAGTTTCCATAATTACTCCATTTAGTATAATATTTTGCAAATTAGCCTTATGATTTTACAAGAAAACCGCTCTACTGTCAATCAAACTAGAGGTATAAGAAGGCTTCAACACACAAAAAACAGAGGTTTTTGCTTCATAAACCTCTGTTTTATCTTTCGAACTTCGACTATCTGTCGTACTTATCACATATTTGATTGATTTCGTCAGTGAATCTCGTAAGTTCCTTGTTGCTTCCGCCCTGATTTCTCTGTATAACAGCAAGAAGTCTTCTTCCGGCTGCCTCAAGCTGCTGATATATGCTTCTTGCTTTTCGTCCACCCTCTGACACAGGCTTATGATCGTCGCTTCCCTTTGTAGTTCTCTTTCTTATTACCGGCACAATTGGAGCTTTTTCGATGCATTCACCGCTTATAAGATCATACACCTCTCCGCTATACGGTGCAGTAGCTGTTACATGCAACTGATCCTGAATATATGCTGCAAAACCTGCGGCAACCTGGTCTTCACCATGGTTGACAAAAACTCTGCCAGGCTTCGTCTGAACGAGCCAGTCCATAAGCATATTCTTGTCAGCATGGCTGGAACATCCGTCAACTGTTGCTATCTCAGCCTGAACAGTTATTGGCTCATTAAAGAGAGTGATGTCTGTGGCACCGCCAAGCAATTTGCCGCCGAGAGTTCCCGGTGACTGATATCCTACAAACACAACTGTGCATTCCGGTCTCCAGAGATTGTGCTTAAGATGATGTCTGATTCTTCCTGCCTCACACATTCCTGAAGCCGAGATGATTACCTTTGGTGAAAGGTTCATATTAATAGCCTTTGATTCATCAACGCTTACTGCCAGATTGAGATCAGGAAGCTGTATAGGGTTGATACCCTTGTCGATGAGTCCCTTGGCATCCTCATCGTAATACTCTTCAACATCAGTACTGTAGATAGTTGTGGCAGCAGATGCCATAGGGCTGTCTACATACACTGGGAAGTCAGGAAGACTAGGCACAAGTCCTTTCTCCTTGATTACTCTCAGGTGATATAGAAGTTCCTGTGTTCTTCCGACAGCGAACGCAGGTATTACTACAGTTCCTCTCCTTGCGAAAGTTCTCTCAAGAATTGCTGAGAGCTGACCTACATAGTCAGGATCTGCAGGATGAAATCTGTCTCCGTATGTTGACTCGATTACAACATAGTCAGCTTGTGGCGGAGTCTGCGGATTCTTGATGAGAGGCTTGTTGTTGTTACCAATATCGCCTGAGAAAAGAATACTCTTGCTCACTCCTTCCTCTTCAATCTGGAAAAGGATATTCGATGAACCGAGCAGGTGACCATTGTCTGTGAAGCGGATTGTGATGCCCTCACAGATTTCAATATCTCTGTCATAGCTGCACGAACGGAACATCGGCATTGTCTTCTCAACATCTGCTGTTACATAGAGTGGAACATATTGCTCTCCACCCGAACGCTTAGCCTTACGGTTACGCCACTCAGCCTCAGCTTCCTGGATATGAGCCGAGTCACGCAGCATCACATCACACAGCTTCCTTGTCGCCTCAGTTGCATAGATTGGCGCATCAAAGCCATGTGCAACCAGGGCCGGAATCTTTCCTGAGTGATCGATATGAGCATGTGTAAGGCACAATGCATCAATCTCATCAGGTGCAACCGGAATATCGCAGTTCTCGAACATATCTGCGCCCTGCTCCATTCCGCAGTCGATAAGAATTCTTTTACCGCATGCCTCAAGCAGAGTGCATGAACCGGTAACCTCGTGAGCCGCTCCGATAAAAGTAACTTTCATATAAGCCTCCTAATCTTCAAACTTTACAAGTTTGATCTTAGAATCTCTGTCCTTGAAGAGAATATCTGTCATTGCTATGAAATTATCTGAAAGATCGCTTGCATAATATCTGTCCTGTCTGTCATTAGGTTCAGCCAGCATGTCATTCTCCACCAGGTAATCCTTGAGTTCTCTGACAACCTCTGCAGAGGAATTATAGAGATTGAGCTCAGGATACAGCTTGCGGATATGGCCTGCCACAAGAGGATAATGTGTGCATCCAAGAATCAGATTGTCGAAATCATTCTCTTTTACAAAGCTGTCAAGATAATACTCGACGGTCTTCTCCATTATCTCTGTATCGGTAAAACCTTCCTCAACCAGCGGAACAAGTGCCGGGCATGCGAGACTGTGAGTCTCTATGGAAGGATCCAGTTCTTTAATCTTTCTCGCATATACATCACTGCCTATCGTCGCCTTTGTTGCAATTATGCCGATCTTCTTGACACCGTCATCTACAACTTTACGCACTACAGGTCCGATAACTCCGTATATAGGAACATCGGGGTGCTGCTCACGAAGTGAATCAAGCGCCATAGCAGTTACTGTATTGCATGCAATGATTATCAGTTTGACGTCTTTCGACACCAGATAGTCCACTATCTGTCCGGCGAATTCTCTGATTGTATCAGGCGACTTTGAACCATATGGGGTTCTCGCCGTATCTCCGAAATATATAACCTTCTCATTAGGCAGCATCTCGTGCAGTTCCTGCACACTTGTGAGTCCGCCCAGTCCGGAATCAAAGAATCCAATAGGTCTGTTATCCATTAACTCTTACCTCGGTTCTCTAAAGAGTAACAAGCTCATATTCTCTGATTCCGATTCCGAGAAGGGCTGCGTGATCAAGGCCTGCTTCCCAGGATGTCTCAGGATGAGCCATTTTGAAAATATCTTTCTTCTCGTGCTCATGTGCACAGTTGCATTCGTGTGCATAATCGCCGATAAAACTGTTCTCATAGATTGGCTGACTGTTGCATGCATCCGCACATGCCTGATCAATCGCAACAGGATCGAAGCTTGCGAACATTCCAACATCAGGAATCATAGGAACATCGTTCGAAGGATCGCAGTCACAGAGAGGGCTTACGTCAACTACAAGTGTTACATGGAATGAAGGCTTTCCATCCAGAACAGCTGCCGTATACTCAGCAATCTTGCAGTTCATAACATCGGTTGCCTCATCCCACTTGCACTGAATAGCTCCCTTAGGGCAGAAGCCGAAGCAGTGTCCACATCCAACACATTTATCTTCATTAATTACAGCGAGTCCGTCAACTACGCTTACTCCATCGTTAGCACAGTTGTTTACACACATGCCGCAGCCGATACAGCTGTCCTTGTCGATCCATGGAGTTCCGTTGGAATGCATTTCCATCTTTCCTCTCTTTGAGCCGCAGCCCATTCCGATATTCTTGATGCATCCGCCAAAGCCTGCGCTGATATGGCCTTTGAAGTGTGACAGCGAAATGATAATGTCTGCCTCTGCAATAGCCGCACCAATCTTTGCTTCCTTTACGTACTTGCCGCCTTTTACCGGAATCTCCTGCTCATCATTTCCGCGCAGCCCGTCTCCTATAATGGTATGAACGCCTGTAGCCAGAGGATTGTATCCATTCATATATGCAGCATCGAGGTGATTGAGTGCATCTCCTCTGTATCCCGGATACAGAGTATTGCAGTCTGTGAGGAAAGGCTTTCCGCCTTTTGACTTAACATAGTCACAGATTACTTTCGCATACTGCTGTCTGAGGAATGCCATGTTGCCCCACTCACCAAAGTGGACTTTTACCGCAACAAACTTGTCCTCGAAATCTATATCTCCAATTCCTGCAGCCTTGATAAGTCTCTCAAGCTTGCTGAGCTGACTCTCATGGTGCTTGGATCCCATGTCTGTAAAATATACTTTTGATGCCATAATTATTCCCGTTCCCTTCATATATGAAACGGAGAGCCTAGATTAACTCTCCGCGTTCGAACTCACTACTATTAGATTCTGTCGTTGCTTCCGAGCACATTAACTATCTTGTGTGCAACCATATCCTTCACTGCCTGTCTTGCCGGCTTGAGATACTGACGTGGATCAAAGTGGTCAGGATGCTCTGAAAGATATTCTCTTACACTTGCTGTAATTGCAAGTCTGATATCTGAATCGATATT
>JAZUII010000017.1:0-20191 GCA_045642105.1 Anaerovoracaceae bacterium
CAATATCAAATATGACAAATCATATTCACCATATACACCAACAGAACCAACTGACATTTCTGTAGACAAAATATGGAAAGATAAAGGCTATGAGAAACAGAGACCTTCAAGTATTACCTTTGAACTTCTCAGAAATGGCAAAGTATATGACAAAGTAAAGCTTACAAAGAAGAACAACTGGAAGTATACATGGAAAAAGCTTGATTCTAGTTGTGACTGGCTTGTAGTTGAGGAAGCTGTAGATAATTATACGGTTAGCATGGAATACGAAGGAAACACATTCTATGTAACCAACAAGAATATCCACAAAAAGAAGACATCAAAAGATCATGACAAAAAGCTTCCTAATACAGGACAGCTGTGGTGGCCTGTTCCGGCGCTTATTGCAGCAGGTTTGCTCTTCCTTCTCATAGGATTAGTAAAGCGCAGGAGTGAATATTATGAAGAGTAGAACGTTTATACGATTAGGTTCTATATTTATTATTCTTGCATTAATCCTTACAGGATTTAACATTGTGCAGAATCGCATTGCAGGAAGAACTGCCGAGAATATATATGAACTGATATCTTCAATGACTCCTGATGAAGGCGATGGAGCTATCAATCCGAATCGTGAAATGCCTGAAAAAGAAATAGATAACAGAGAGTACATCGGTACGATTGAGATTGAAAGACTCAATGTAAAGCTCCCTGTTTTATCTGAAGTTTCAGACAGCAATCTTAACATAGCGCCATGCAGATATAAAGGCTCTGCATATAAGGGCGATATGATAATAGCAGCCCATAACTTCAGGACGCACTTCGGATATTTAAACCGACTTGCACCTGGAGATGAAGTAAAGTTTACTGATATTGAGGGAAATAAATTCATATACAGAGTTTCGTATATGGAGACTCTCAAAGGAACTTCAGTGAAACTTATGGAAGCTGGTGACTGGGATCTTACGCTGTTTACTTGTACTGTTGGCGGTGTAAACAGATATACGGTAAGGTGCGAAAAAGAATATTAGCAACGACAAACGCAGGTAACTGACCGGTTACCTGCGTTTTTTACATTCATTTTACATTTGAACGCAGCTTGTTTTTACTTTGAATGTTTATAGTATCCATAGAAAGAATAGGAAAAAGGAGATAATCTATGGATATATTTGGAGTATTAAAACTGATTGGCGGGCTCGCCCTTTTCCTGTATGGAATGAATGTTATGGGCGATGGTCTTGAGAAGCTGTCCGGCGGCAGACTGGAAAGCATGCTTGAGAAGATGACATCGACAAAGATAAAAGCAGTTCTGCTCGGCGCACTTGTTACTGCTGTAATCCAGTCATCCTCAGCTACAACAGTTATGGTTGTGGGATTTGTTAATTCAGGGATTATGCAGCTTGGCAAAGCTGTAGGTATTATTATGGGAGCTAATGTAGGAACAACTATAACTTCGTGGCTTCTGTCGCTTACAGGCATATCAGGAGATTCAGTATTTATAAAGCTGCTCAAGCCAAGTTCATTCACACCGGTGCTTGCAGCTGTAGGAATTATCCTGTATATGACTTCAAAGAAGAAAGATAGTCACAAGGATATAGGAACTATACTTCTGGGCTTTGCAGTGCTGATGTTCGGAATGGAAACAATGAGCGGTGCAGTATCACCTCTGGCAGATAACGCAAGCTTCACGCACATACTTACAATGTTTTCTAACCCGATTCTGGGACTGCTTGCAGGTGCGGTGCTCACAGCAATAATTCAGAGTTCATCAGCATCCGTTGGAATACTGCAGGCACTATGTGTTACGGGCGCAGTTTCGTACGGTGCCGCTATTCCGATTATAATGGGACAGAACATAGGAACCTGTGTTACGGCAATTATTTCTTCAATCGGAGCAAGCAAAAATGCCAGAAGAGCATCGATGATACATCTGTACTTCAATATTTTAGGCACTGCAATTTTTATGACAGGTTTCTACCTTGTGAACACATTTGCATCGTTCGATTTCCTCAAAGAATCTGCAGGTGTAGTCGGCATCGCGATTATACACACTATGTTCAATGTAGGATGCGCAGTGGTAATGTTTCCGGTCGCTGACAAACTTGTTAAGCTTGCAGAGTACACAATCAGGGATAATGCAGCAGATGAAGAGTCTGATGATATTCCGGATATGCTGAAGAAGCTTGATGAGAGATTTCTTGAGACTCCGGCATTTGCAATGGAGCGTTCACGCGAAACCGTAAATGAAATGGCAAGAGAGGCCAGAGAGTGCATCAGTCTTGCACTTGGGCTTTTGAAAAACTATAATTCAGATGATGCAGAAGCTGTCGCAAGACTGGAGCAAAGATCAGATCAGTATGAGGACATACTTGGATCATATCTGGTTAAGCTGTCGGGAAAGAATCTCAGCAAGAATGATTCAAGAATGCTGTCGATAATACTGCACTGCAGCAGTGATTTCGAGAGAATTACAGACCATGCTCTCAACATAAGTGAAGCTGTCGCTGAGCTGAACAGGGCAGGTAAAAGTTTTACCGATGAAGCCGAAGAAGAGCTTATGGTTCTTGCAAGGGCTGTCGATGACATTGTGGCGCACACTGCGGATGTATTTGCTGAGAACGATATTCAGAGTGCAATGAGCATAGAACCTCTTGAGGAAGTGATTGACTCACTCAATGTTGGACTAAGACAGAATCATATCAACAGACTCAGGGAAGGCAGATGTTCGATTGAAATGGGCATTGTGCTGGAAGATATCATAACAGATCTCGAAAGAGTATCCGACCATTGCTCAAATATTGCGGCCTGCCTTATTGAAGTAAGCAGCGATGATTTCAGAACCCACGAGTACATCGATATGACTCTCAAGAATACAGATGAATTCAGAAGAGACTTTGTAAAGTTCCAGAATATGTATGCTTTGCCGGAACGAAAGGAATACTAATGGCTTTAATCTATATAGTTGAAGATGACGAGAACATAAGGGAGATAGAGACGATAGCTCTCCAGAACAGCGGCCACAGCGTTGCAGCTTTCGGGAATGCAGCTGACTTCTACAGGCAGATTGAATCAGCTCTTCCTGATTTTGTGCTGCTGGATATAATGCTTCCTGATGAGGATGGTAACGGTATCGTAAAGAAACTCAGGAACAACCCGGAGACCAGGAAGCTGCCAGTGATTATGGTTACAGCCAAAACTACAGAAATTGATCTGATAAAGGGACTTGAGAACGGTGCTGATGACTATATCAGAAAGCCTTTCTCTGTGATGGAGCTGATTACCAGAGTGAAGACCTTACTCAGGAGATGTTCGGAGGAGAGAGACTCTGTTGTTCAGCTTCGAGATATTGTGCTGGATGATTCAAGACACAGATGCACAGTATGCGACGAAGCGGTTGAGCTTACATTCAAGGAGTTTGAACTGCTTAAATACCTTATCAGAAACAAGGGTATTGTTCTGTCCAGGGAACAGATGATGCTTGCTGTCTGGGGCACTGACTTCGAGGGCGAGTCCAGAACTGTCGATATGCACATCAAGACTTTGAGACAGAAACTTGGGTCTGCAGGTGAGTATATTCGTACTGTAAGAAACGTGGGGTATGTTATCGAATGAAGAACAAAATAAATTTCAGGCTTGTAGCAGTTTCAATTCTGGCTGTTGTCATTACCCTGTGCAGCATAACTGCAATATATTACAGGCTGTTCCAGGAGCAGGTCAGAAACGATCTTAAGCTTGAGGCAACACTTCTGTCCGAGGCAGGTATATCAGAACTCATTCGAAATAATGAGATTATCGGCAGCAAGGATATAAGAATCACCTGGATTTCAGAGGACGGTGAGGTACTCTTTGATAATGATGTTGATGCCGATAACCTGAATAATCATCTTAACAGACCTGAGGTTAAAGACGCTTTTGCAACTGGAAGAGGAGAGTCTGTCAGAGAGTCTGACACAATGAACATGAAGAATTACTATTATGCCGTTAAACTTAGTGACGGCACTGTTCTTCGTGTTGCCAGAGAGGCTAGAAGTCTGGTGAATGTCTTTCTGTCGGTATCGCCTATTGTTGTGGGCATCATTCTGTTAATTCTGATGCTCTGCATTGTGGTGAGCAGACTTCTGACAAGACAGCTGCTTAAGCCTATAGCTGCTATGGCTGAGGATATTGATGGAAGTTCATCTGCAAATGAATACTCGGAACTTGAGCCATTCATACGTCGCATCAGAGAACAGCACGAGGATATTCTGGCTGCGGCACGAAGCAGACAGGATTTTACCGCTAACGTTTCTCATGAGCTTAAGACACCTGTAACGGCAATCTCCGGATATGCGGAGTTAATAGAAAACGGCATGGTCTCGGATGAGCAGCGAGTGAAGTTCGCCGGAGATATCCGAAAGAATGCCGACAACCTGGTAGTGCTTGTGAACGATATAATCAGGCTTTCTGAACTTGACCGAAATGAAATTCGTAATAGTTTTTCAAATGTTGATCTGAACGAGGTAGCTAAAGAGAGAGTTGATCTTCTGCAGGGCACGGCTTTTGCGAAAAACGTTAAGCTATCGTTCGAGGGCGAAGCTGCTGTGGTTCATGCGGACAGGGGCATGATGATTGAACTAATCGATAATCTGGTTCAGAATGCGATAAGATACAATGTATCAGGCGGAAGTGTCAGAGTGAGCGTGGCTAATGAAGGCGCCCGAAAGGTTCTGTCGGTAAAAGATACCGGAATCGGAATTCCGAAGGCGGACCAGCAGCGAATCTTCGAACGCTTTTACAGAGTCGATAAGAGCAGATCCAGGGCGACCGGCGGCACAGGTCTCGGCCTTGCCATCGTGAAGCACATAGTTGAGCTTCATCACGGAACTATCAGTGTAGACAGTGAAGTTGGAGGTGGAACTGAAATAAGAGTTGAGTTCTAAAGGAAGGGAGAAATCCAAATGCATGAAATTACGCTCATCTCATTATTGAGAATTATGCATTTTCGGTTATAATGTAAACAAATAGATTGAACAAATGAAAGGAAATGTACTATGTATCTGGTCTATACTTACGCTGCAATCTTCTTTATTTTCATGGGACTGCACCTGTACGGAAGTTCTATCAAGAGAGACAGCCTGAGAGCACCGACCAAGCCCGTAATACTGCTGGCTATCCTGGGAATGTACCTTGCGTGGGCATCGTTCAGAAATGCTGATCCGTCACCATTTCTTGTTTTCGCCATTCTGACAAGCTGGGTAGGAGATGTTCTGCTTATTCCGAAGGGTGTGAAGTGGTTTACAGCCGGCGGGATATCCTTCTGGATATCGCATTTCCTGTTCATATACTCATACTGGGAATCAGGAATAGTATTCAGCAGAATCAATCCGATATTAATAGCTGGAATTGCACTTGTATATTTCATAGCAGCAACAATCACCTTTAAGTACCTTAAGAAGAGCCTTCCAAAGCAGCTCTTCGTACTGATGTATCTGTACCTGCTTACAAATGGCGCGATGAATTCATTTGCATGGTTCAGACTTCTCAGCGGCTCATGTTCGCTCGCGAGCGGACTTGCAACTGCAATTGGAGCTCTGTGTTTCTACATATCTGATTCGACATTGTTCTTCGTCAGATTTGACAAGAACTCAAGAGTCAAAACACACTTCTGGGTAATGCTGACATATTCAATCGGCGAATTTCTTATTGTTCTCGGTCTGATGTTACTGGTATAGGAGGTTAACAAACAATGAGATACGTTTTATACAACTCAAAGGCTAACAACGGGCAGAAACCGGGATATCTGAACGGTGTAGAGTATAAAGAGGCAATAGGTCTTGACTATCAGGCTTTCTTTGATGGACTCCAGCCTGAGGATGAAGTGGTTTTTGTAGGCGGAGATGGAACACTCAATTATTTCATCAACGCTGTGGATACTGATTCAATCAGAAACAAGGTTTATCTCAAGGCTTCCGGCACCGGCAATGATTTCATGAATGATCTTGACAATACGGGAGACAGAGAGATTCTGCTGAACGACCTTATCAAGGATCTGCCTACTGTCTATGTAAACGGAATGGAAAAGAAATTCATCAATGGCATAGGCTACGGAATTGACGGATACTGCTGTGAGGTCGGCGATAAGTTCAGAGAAAAGAAGCCCGGTGAAAAGGTCAACTATACCGGAATTGCTATCAAGGGACTGCTCTTCCATTTCAAGAAAAAGAGCGCGGACATTACAATAGACGGCAAGGCTTATCACTTCGATAATGTGTGGCTGGCTCCGTCAATGAAGGGCCGTTTCTACGGCGGAGGCATGATGGTTGCCCCTGAACAGGACAGAAAGAGCGGAGACCTGACATGTGTTGTATACTATACAGGATCAAAGCTCAAGGCTCTTATGGCATTCCCGGATATTTTCAAGGGAACTCATGTAAAAAGAACTGAGATGGTTGAAGTGATGAAGGGCAGAGAGATTGAAGTAAAGTTCAACGAACCTTGTGCCCTCCAGATAGACGGAGAGACAGTACTCAATGTTTCATCCTATAAAGTAAAAGCATAGGTGCAGCAGGTAACTATTTATTTATAGTTACCTGCTTTTTTGTGTGTTTTTTGAAAGTACTTGTGATAAAATTATAAAAAATTTAATTGATAAAATAGGGGTTCTATGTAGCAGATGTGATATTTGCGGATAGGATGTGGAGAAAATGAAAGAGTCTAAGAGAAAGAACAATCGAATAGTATGCTGCTGGGTGAGCATGATTCTGGCAGTGGTAATGGTTGTGTCATCTGCTTTACCAATCTGTGCTTTAGATGAAGCTGATGCCGGATCAGATGCAGGTAATTATTCTGATTATGATGCGAACAATTCAAATGACATCAGCAGCCCTGCTGATTCTGATGCAGACAATACAGATAATAACGGCATTTATGTTGAACCTCTGGAATCTACTCCTACTGAACCAGGTGATGAGCCTTCTGGGGAAGAGGATCCGGATGAGCCGCCGATTCATGTGCACCAGTGGGGCGCATGGAAAACAGTTAGGGCTGCTACATATCTGAAGTCAGGTCTTAAGAGGAGATATTGTCAGATTTGTAATCAGAAGCAAACCCAGACAATCAAGAAGAAAGTAGCATACAACAAGTGGGTTAAAGTTGACGGAAAGAGATACTATCTGAACTCCAGCGGAAAACCTACAACTAAATGGACGCTGCTCTATACAAATAACAAAAAGAGCGGATATAAGAGATGGTGTTACTTTACCAAGAGCGGAGTTTTCAAGAAAAGTTTCAGCAGAAAAACAAAGAAAACCTGGGTTTATGTAAATGGTGGAAAGTTCTATTTCACATCAAAGTGCAAACCGGCAGGAAAGGGATTTCATAAGATTAAAGGATACATGTATTATATGAATTCCCGTAAAGCAGTTGTTATCGGTACTGTTACTGATAAAGATGGAAATAAATACAAAACCAACAAAAATGGCGCAATTTCAATGCTGCAGTACTATAAGCAAAAGTATAAGAACTTTATTCTTGTTGATATTTCGGACCAGAAGCTGCGTCTCTATAGACACAAGAAGTGCACCTTATCAACAAATGTAGTTACAGGAAATAAGGGAAAAAATGACACTCCTTGCGGTACCTACAAGCTTGGCACCAAGAGTAGAAATATATGGCTGGTAGGACCTACATGGCGTCGTCAGGTTAGCTACTGGATGCCATTCATCGGAGGTTCATTCGGCTTCCACGATGCATCATGGAGACCGGCTAGTGACTACAACAGCAGTACTTATAAGTGGAATGGCTCACACGGCTGTGTGAACCTTCAAACAGCTCCTGCCAGATACTTATATGGACATACATATACGGGTATGACGGTTATTATTAAGAAATAGCACAGAATATGGATTTCATAGCAGGACATAAATAAGAGATCGGAGGAACTTGAATGGAACTTGAGAAGAAGAAAAGAATCCCGTGGTGGGGCTGGGTGCTCGGACTTGTATATTTCGCACTGCAGTTCGGAATTTACAGACTCGGAGATTATTTGAGTGCAGTTATTGGAACAAAGGCTCACGCATGGAGCCCTAAGATTCCTGCAATTGATGATCTGGTTCATGTAGTACCGGTTTTCGTAGTGATATATATCTTCTCATATATATTCTGGATATGCGCACCTGCAGTAGTATCCAAGACAAAGAAGGCTAATCTTATCAACTACCTTATCGGACTTACATCAGCATACATAATCGGATTCCTTATCTTCACATTCTTCCCTACATATATGGACAGAGTGGCTGAAGGTCTTATGGATTTCGATGCAGGCGGTGGCATATTCAGTGCACTTCTTGCAAAAGTATATGCGAGTGACGGCAGTGATATTGCATTCAACCTGTTCCCTTCATTCCACTGTATGATAAGTGCTTACTGCTATCTTGGAATCCGCAAGCAGCCGGAGATATCAAAGGGCTTCAAGATTTACACTCTTGTAATGGCTATACTGATTTGTATGTCAACACAGTTCACAAAACAGCATTATCTGCTTGATTTCTTAGGCGGAGTCAGCCTTGCGATTATTTGCTACATAATCGTTGAGAAGATTAATCCGGGCGAGAAGCTCGTAGCACGCAAGAGTGCATAATACAGGTACTGAACAACTAATATAACAGGTGTGCTTGTCGCATCTGTTTTTGCGAAGAAAGGAGGAAGAGATATGGAAAAGTATAAGCAGGATTTTATCGAATTTATGGTTGAGTCCGATGTTCTCAAATTTGGGGAGTTCACGCTCAAAAGCGGACGCAAATCTCCTTTCTTTATGAATGCCGGAGCTTATGTGACAGGTTCACAGCTCAAGAGACTTGGAGAGTTTTACGCAAAGGCAATATATGCAAAATACGGAACGGATTTTGATGTGCTTTTCGGACCGGCCTACAAGGGTATTCCACTGTCGGTTGTAACCGCAATCGCATTCAGCGAGCTGTATGGAAAGGAAATCAGATACTGCTCGGACCGCAAGGAGACTAAAGACCATGGTGCAGACAAGGGCGGATTTATCGGAAGCCCGCTTCAGGACGGCGACAGGGTTGTTATGATTGAGGACGTTACCACTTCGGGAAAATCCATGGAGGAGACAGTTCCAAAGGTAAGGGGTGCTGCAGATGTTACAATCGTAGGACTCATGGTTTCACTCAACAGAATGGAAGTTGGAAAGGCCGGAAGCAAGTGTGCCCTTGACGAGGTAAAAGAACTCTACGGCTTCGATACTGACGCTATTGTAGATATGGCTGAGGTTACGGAGTATCTGTATAACAGAGAATGCGGCGGAAGAGTTGTAATCGATGATGTAATCAAGGCTGCAATCGATGCATATTACGAACAGTATGGCGCAAAATAGACAGGATATGTCGATAACGAGGAGGTATATTATGAAAAAACAAATATTGGGATTGTTTTTATGTTTGGCGATGATTCTGACATTTGCACCACAGGCAGCATTTGCATCAGAACCATCAGAGCCGGCAATTATAGACAGCGGTATGTGCGGAGCAAACATCATGTGGAAGCTGTACGATGAAGGTACACTGACAATCGACGGATGTGGCGAAATGACCGAGTGGCCGTCATACCGTAACGACGAAAAATACAGAAACATAATCAAAAAAGCTGTAATCAGCGAAGGCGTGACAAATGTAGGACCTGAAGCTTTTCTTTATTGCAAGAATCTTGAGAGTGTAACCATCCCGAAGAGCGTAACACGCATTGACGATCAGGCGTTCTGTGAATGTGTTAGCCTTAAGGATGTAAATATCCCCGCCGATGTTACGATTATTGGCGAGTATGGATTTTTCAATTGCAGAAGCCTTGAAAGCATAACGATACCTGCAAAGGTGGAACGCATCGGCGATATGGCATTCGGAAATTGTTCTGCTCTCAAGAGCATAATATTTGCCGACAGCACACCACCAGCTATCGACGGGTATGCGTTTTATGAAGACAAAGCTATGGCATACTACCCTGCCAATAACAAAACGTGGAAAGACGCAATTGATAATGGATATAGAACTGGCTATGGTGGCGATCTGACATGGGAAGCCAGCCACCTTATGCACGCAAAAGGAGTCTGGCCAGGCTACGATGCAACTTGCACGAAAGACGGCTTAACTGACGGCGTTATCTGTCTGACATGCCACGGAGACGTAGTAGAAAAACGAGAAGTAATCCCACACACCGGTCACAAAGGTAAGTGGATGGGCAATTCCAGAGATGCGACCTGCTCCCAGACAGGTATAAAAGAAGGTGTGGTATGCAAGATATGCGGATGGGAAATGGTTGAAGCGGAAGAACTTCCTATCAATCCGAACAATCACAAGAATATCGTAACAGACAAGAGCGTAAAGGCTACCAGCACCAAGACCGGCCTGACTGCAGGCTCGCACTGCAAGGACTGCGGCAAGGTGATCAAGAAGCAGACTCTTACACTGGCTAAGCCTGTACTGACATCCGGTACAAAGAACATTGCCACAAGGAAGATCGTGGTAAAGTGGAAAAAGAACAGCACCTGCACAGGCTATCAGGTGAAGTATGTTACAGGCAGCACCACAAAGACAGTAAAGGTCAGCGGTAAGTCAACTCTTAGCAAGACGCTGAGAAGCCTGAAAAAGGGCAAGACTTACAAAGTATATGTCCGCTGCTATAAGACAGTAGGAAGCAAGACCTACTACTCACCATACTCCACTTACAAGAAAGTGAAGGTAGTAAAGTAAAAGCGTATGGAAATGATATATACCCGTTTTACTGGATAAAACCAGTAAAGCGGGTATATTATATTGCAAATTGTCACTGCACGGGAGTGTGCAGTGTGATGGAAATAAGTATTTGTGGCTATTTGTCAGAAAGCATAAAATAATCTGTAAAATTGTGGCATGTGAACTTATAGCTTCTTCCTGAGCCACAGAAACTGCGCAGGATTGCAGTTTTTTCAAAGCAAAATCCATATAGCCACAATTTTGTGCATATGCAAACAGAAAACCTGCTTGCGTCACAAAACCAAGGGTCTAGCTTTAGGCAAGCGACAGCTTCAGGAGATTCTGAGCTTGTTTTTTCTTTTTAACCCGGCGAATAAAAATGATATAATAATATAATTAACTAATAAATGAAAGAGAGAGTAAGGATGAGTGAACTTCTGGCACCTGCCGGCAATATGGAAGCACTTAAGGCGGCAATCGCAAACGGTTGCGATGCCATCTATCTTGGAATGCAGAGATTCGGTGCAAGAGCATATTCAAACAATTTTGACGAGTGCTCAATCAGAGAGGCCGTAGACTATGCACATCTCAGGGGCGTTAAGATATATGTAACAATGAATACCATAGTATTTGAGGATGAGATAGAAGCGATGAGGGAACAGCTTCACTTCCTCAATGAAATCGGAGTTGACGCTGTCATTGTGCAGGACCTTGCAGTTTTCAATTACATAGTTGAGAATTTTGAGGATATGGAGGCTCACTGTTCGACTCAGATGGGAATAGACGACCTGGACGGCACTCTGCTTTTCAGAGAACTCGGGGCGAAAAGAGTGGTTCTTGCCAGAGAGACAGATATTGAGACGATTAAAGATATAAAAAGCAAGGCAGGAATAGAGCTTGAGGTTTTTGTTCACGGTGCGCTGTGTGTTTCGTATTCAGGCAATTGCCTGATGTCAGGCCTTATCGGCTACAGAAGCGGCAACAGAGGCCGTTGTGTAGGCTCATGTCGAAAGCTGTATGAGCTGATAAATGCGGATACCGGAGAGAGCCTTGGTTCAAGCTATATTCTTTCGACTAAGGATCTCAATACCTTCGAACATATAGAAGAGCTGAAGGAAATAGATTCGCTCAAAATCGAGGGCAGAATGAAGGAGCCTGCATACGTGGCGAATGTTGTAGCTCAGTACAGAAAAGCCATTGACGGCACAGCAGGCGACAGCAGCTATGCAGATCTCAGCAGGACTTTTAATCGAACCTATACAGAAGGCTACATGTTCGGAGAGGACAAGCGTGACATAACAAACACTGACAGGCCTAACAACTATGGCCGCGAGATTGGAATAGTGAGCGGAAAGTACAAGGGAATGTACTGCATAAGCCTGAGCGAAAGCCTTAATCAGAATGACATCATCAGAATTGATCACAGCGGTGAGGATGTGAACCTTTCAGTGGCAAAGCTCTATGACAGAGATGGAATGCTGATTTCCGGTGCGGAAGAGCAGTGCTATATCAAAATAAAAGAAGAACTTTCGGCAGGGGATATCGTATATAAAACAAAGGACTATCACTTCTATAAGAATCTGGAGTCGGAGCTTGACGGCGAGTACAGACGCTGGCCTCTCAATTTCAGTGTATATGCATATCCCGAGTCAAAACTCATCATAAACGCAGAGGGGCTTGGTGTGAGCTATCTGTATGAGAGTGAGGATGTGCTCAGCGAGGCAATTAACAATCCTACCGACAAGGCTCAGGTGATGAAGCAGCTCAACCGCCTGAAGGATACGATTTTTGAACTGGGTGAGCTTGAGTTTGAAGAATATAGGGCTTTTATACCGGCAAAGCTGCTCAATCAGGCAAGACGAGAAATCGTGCAGGGAATATGCGATGCAAAGCTTGCATCCAAAGAGCGACGCTGCAGAACAGCTTCGGCAAAAAAGAGAATCTGCTTTGACAGAATGGCTCCGTATCTCAGTGCCTCGGTAATGACAAAGGAGCAGTACGATGCATGTGTCAGAAACGGCATTGAGGAAATATACTGGAATAACGTGGTAAGGCGCAATCAGAACACGTATGAGGACAGAGAAGGAAAGCTTCTTATCGGAGGCTACGGCGGAATACATCATTACAGGGGCAGCAATCCTTATGTAAGTGATTATTCACTGAATGTGGTTAATGCTGAGAGCGTCAGAACACTGCACGAGCTCGGAGCGGAGAGGGTAACACTTTCCTACGAGCTGAACAGGGGGCAGATCAGAGACCTGCTCCGCAGCTACAGAGAGGCAAATGGAGGAGATCCGCGCCTCGAGATGATTGTATATGGACGGGCTCCGCTGATGTTCACCAAGTACTGTCCGCTCAAGAAAAACGGACTATGCGGAGAGTGCAGAAAACATCAGTTTGTGATCAGGGATGAGTACGGTGAGTTCCCGATTGTGAGCCATGAGGACTGCAATACAACAATTCTCAATGGAAAAACACTGAATCTTCTGGACGAAATGCCTTCAATAGAAGGAATTGAAGCATTCAGACTGAATTTTACTCTGGAGAGTGCTGATGAGGTGGAAGAGATAATAGCTGTGGCAAAAGCCAAGCTTAACGGCACTGCAGAGGAAGCTGTTTTTGACCAGAAGACCGATACAAGAGGTCACTACAACAAAGAGATTATCTAAGGAGAGTATTATGATTCGAGTGGAAGACCTGTCATACGGCGTTCCTAACAAGGATTTGTACAAAGATATATCGTTTGAAATCGAGAAGGGACAGCACTGTGCTCTTATCGGAAGCAACGGTACGGGAAAATCGACTCTGGTAAGAATGATTATCGATCCGGAGGAGCTTCTCTATGATGGAAAAATAATAAAGGATGATGAGTGCAGAATCGGCTATGCGAGCCAGTTCGCGGCTTCAGATATCGATCCGGAAATGACAGTGCTTGATTACCTGAGTGAGAGATTTGTTCAGGTACAGAAGGATATAGCGCTTGTATGCGAGAGAATGGCCGTTGAAGAGGATATGGAGGCGGCACTTGAAGAGTACCAGAAGCTTTTCGACCTCAATGAATCCATGGACGGAGACAATTACGAGAGCAATATCCACAAACAGCTCTATATTGCCGGCATGCTTGATCTGAAGGCGAGAAGACTGAGCGAGCTTTCCGGCGGTGAGTACAAGGTCCTCCAGGTTATCAGGGAGATGCTTCTCGCACCGAACCTGCTCATACTTGACGAGCCTGATGTTTTCCTGGACTTCGCCAATATTGGAGCTCTCTGCAAGCTTATCAACGAGTACGACGGCACGATGCTTGTAATCACGCATAACAGATATCTGCTGAATCACTGCTTCAACAAAATCCTTCATCTCGAGAACTGCGACATGATTGAGTTCGACGGGAATTTTGCAGAATACAGATGTGCTCAGTTCAGAAAAAAGCTGGCACTGACAATACAGTACAACGAGGAACAGGACGAGATAGACAGGACTCAGGAGATGGTATCAATTCTCCGTAAGAGAGCAACACTCATGGTAAATCCGACAATCGGCAGATCGGTAAATGCGAAGCAGTCACAGCTCGACAGACTGCGCGCAAGGGTTATTGATGCTCCTTATATTGAGTTCAGAGAACCGGAGTTCACGCTCCCTGCAGTTGAGCCTGAACCGGACCGTGTGGTTCTCAGGGTTGAGAATTACAGCGTAAGCTTTGATGACTTCATTCTCGAGGACGTAAGCTTTGAGATCAGATCGGGAGAGAAGGCTGCTATTGTCGGAGCAAACGGTGCAGGTAAAACCACTCTGGTAAGAGACATCATCAGCGGAGTGCATCCGTCAGTTCACATCGGCGAGGGTGTCAAGTACGAGTGCCTGTCGCAGCTTATTGGCGAGTCCAAAGATAATGAGAAATCCATCAGCAGATTTCTGCAGGACAGAGGTTTCGGCGGCAACGAGAGCATCAGAGAGCACCTTGCAGACTACTGCCTCGAGGACATCAATCTTGATGACAGACTTGGTAAGCTCTCGGTAGGAGAGCAGAATCTCGTGAGATTCGCAGCTATGGCAAAGTCGGATGCAGAGCTTCTTATTCTCGACGAGCCTACAAGCCACCTCGACGTATATTCTCAGACTGCGCTCGAGAAGGCACTTTGCGAGTACAAGGGAAGTGTGCTGATGATCAGCCATGATTTTTACCTCATAGCCAACTGTGCGGACTACGTGCTGCTCATGGAGGACAACACACTCCGCAGAGCGAGCGCCCGCAAATTCCGCAAGAATGTCTACGAGAACTTCTTCGACGTGAGCTATCTTGAGAGCGACAGAAAGCGCCAGGAGATAGAGGCAAAGATTACTCAGGCGTTCAAGGAGAACAGAATTGACCTTGTGGAGAAGCTGTGCGACCAGCTTGAAGATATGTAGAAAGATTTAGTAACCAAAGGAGGGTATAATATGAAAAAGTATATTGCATTGCTCGCAGTAGCGCTTATTGGAATGTGTATGTTCAGCGCATGCGGAAATGAGCAGGTGGCTAATCCGGTTAATGAGTGCGATAAGAGCGAGATGCTTGATGCAACCGGAATTGACATCGATGCACCGGAAGGAGCAAAAGCTGTTGTGTATTCATATATAGACACTGATGATACAGTAGCTCAGGTTACTTTCAGCTTAGATGGCAAGGACTACTGCTATAGAGCAAAGTTTGTGGATGATACAAGCATAAAGAATGATGTAGACGGAAATACTTTAAAAGATATGGCACTTCTGGAAAGTATTGCCAATCAGTCAAATATTGGAGCAGCGCTTTCCGGAATGAATTATGAGTGGAAGGCAAGCGGTATGGCAGATGTAATGGGCAGAGACTCTGTTTTCGGATTCAACAAGAATAAAGAAGGCTTCATTGCATGGCTCGACGTTGCACCCGGAGTACTGTACAGCATAAGTGCAGACAATGGCTGCAATCAGGAGATGCTCCAGTCAATCGCAGACAAGTGTTTCGTACCACTTCAGGGAGAAGTATAGGATATTATGATTCAGGATATAGCACCCAAAATACTTAATAATCAGTTTGATAAGGAAGCCTGCGCGACTGCAGAGGACTATGTAATCTGTTCGGTAGGCAATGAGATTCTGCTAAAAGACAGATGCGAAGGTTCGGAGAACTGCAGCTTCACGCAGGTTAAGGACTGGGCGGAGGGCACTGGTTTTACCTATCTTTTCAGCATTGACGGTGTGAGATTCTTCATGCCGGATATGGCGAGATTCGATAAAGAGAGACTTGACGAGGTACCCGGAGGCACACATTTTGCAGGAGTGAGATCCCTCAGAACAGAGGGCATGGACAAGGAACTCAATTATGCCGCACTCACCGGCAAGCATATAACAGACTGGTACAGGGATAACAGACGCTGCGGAAGATGCGGAAGTGTAATGGAACACTCGAGTACTGAGCGCGCGATGGTATGTCCGAAATGTGGATATACATGTTATCCAAGAATCATGCCGGCGGTTATTGTTGCCTGTCTCAAAGGCGACAGAATTCTCGTGTCACGTTACAGCAAGGGATACAGACACTATGCGCTCATCGCCGGTTTTACCGAGATAGGTGAGACGCTGGAAGAGACAGTGGAAAGAGAGGTGCTTGAGGAGACCGGTATTCATGTTAAGAATATCCGGTATTACAAGAGCCAGCCATGGGGCCTGGCGAACGATATACTTGTCGGTTTTGTCTGCGAGGCAGATGGAGATGATGAGATAGTTGTCGACGAGAATGAACTTCAGGATGCAGCGTGGATGACAGCAGACGAACTGGATATTAAGCACGATGACTTCAGCATGACAAATGAAATGATGTGGAAGTTCAAGTGCGGAGAACTCTAAGGAGACAGAATGAAGGAAATTTCAGATTTCAAGAAGAATGCGATGCTGGTGGCAGGAGGAATAGTTTTGTTTGTGGCACTGATGAACTTCAAGAAAGTTCTGGTGGCGATTATGTCAGTGCTTGGCCTTTTCTCACCGCTTGTTGTGGGCGGAATGATCGCATTCGTTCTTAATATCCCGATGAAGGGTATAGAGAAGCAGCTGATTAAGCTGCATGATAAGAAGCCGCTCAAAATTCTTGCACCGACAAGAGTGTATTCGCTTCTGTTAACATATATTGCTTTTTTTGCAATCCTGTTCTTCATAGGATCTGTTGTATTACCTAATCTTGCAGAATCTGTAAAGAGCGTTGCAAAGACCATAGAGGAGCAGTATCCGGTATGGCTTGACTGGTTTAGATCCAAGGGTTTCAATGTGAGCAAGGTGGAGAAATACATTAATAACCTGGATTTTCAGACAATTGCCAAGACATTTATGAAGAACAGCGACTGGATGATTTCGATAGTCGGCGGCTCGATTACAAAGGTGATTGGAAAAGTAGGAACAAGCTGTATCGGTTTTATCTTCTCAATCTATATTCTCCTTGCGAAAGAGAAGCTTGGAAGACAGGCGAAAATGATTCTCTACGCATATGTGAAGAAGGACTGGGCAGATAAGTGCATGGAAGTTCTGAAGATGGCAAACAGAATTTTCTCAAACTTCATATCGGGACAGTGCCTCGAGGCTGTTATTATAGGCGTGTTGTTCTTTGCGGCACTTGAACTTGCAAAGATGCCTTATGCGGCAACTATCGCTGTAGTAATCGGTTCGACATCACTTATTCCGATTATCGGTGCGTTCATTGGATGCATTTTCGGACTGCTGCTGGTTGTTACAGCAAGTACGAAGCAGGCAGTTGTATTCCTGATTATTTTCTTTGTTATTCAGCAGTTCGAAGGACACGTGATCTATCCGAACGTTGTAGGCGGATCAGTAGGTCTCCCTGCAATATGGACGATGCTTGCGGTTATTGTCGGCGGTTCGGTTGCAGGTATAGGCGGAATTATTCTGTTCATACCGCTTTTCTCTCTTATATATGCATTAATTAGAAAAAATGTATATAAAAGGCTTGATGTCTGATATAATACTGAAAAAGTTTTGTAAGAATTAAGGGGTGGTTATGCATTATATACAAGAGGCTTTGTTAGAGGTTCTCAAAGAGAAAACTCTTGACAGAATTGCAGTCAGGGATGTATGCGAGACTGCAAATATAAGTAGACAGACTGTCTACTATCATTATGATTCACTGCTTCATGTATTTGAGAGCTGGTTCGAGGCATCCATGATAGAGCGATTCAGAGCCAAGGGAACCAGCAGGAACTGGACAGCAGGTTACAACGAGATCCTTCATTTCTGTCGCGAATATCGTGATCAGCTGCTCAATGTCTATAATTCTTCTTACAAGGAAGAATTTATGGATTCAATTAAAGCCTTTGCAAAGGAGCTTGTTACTGAGGCTATTAACGGAGTCTCTGGCGAGAAACATATTCCTTTGACAAAGGTTGACAAACACTTTCTCATGGATTTCTATATGACAGTAGTCGTAGGCTTCCTTGAAGGTTTTATTACAAAAGGAATGGTGGATGATCCGGATTACATATCAGGGGCGCTGGAGCTGATGATAGGCGGTTCTGTTGAAGAGAAGGAAAAAGCGTTCATAACATTTTTCAAAGAATAATCTGAATCTCATACAATAATATGTTAATCCAAAACTGCCTTATGGAATTTTCAAAGGGCAGTTTTGCTATGGTAGAAGAATGGTATTACTTGAAGCAAAACATATAAAAAAAAGTTTCTCGGAGAAACCTCTGCTGACAGATGTGAATCTGAGCATAAATGAAGGCGACAAAATCGGTCTTGTCGGTGTTAACGGCAGCGGCAAATCGACTCTGCTCCAGATTGTTGCAGGCGTGATGGAGGCTGAAGGCGGAGAGATTCTCACAAGCAATGAGCTCAGAATCTCATATCTGCCGCAGAATCCTGATTACGACCCGAAAGCGACAGTTCTCGAGCAGGCGATGAGCTATGTGCACGGCAATATCGAAGAGTATGTAGTCAAAACCCTTCTCACGAAGGTGCACATGGACTGCTACGACAAGTCTATGGGAGCACTTTCCGGAGGACAGCGAAAAAGAGTCGCCCTTGCTGCAGTAATGTGCAGCGACTCGAATCTTCTCATCCTTGATGAGCCGACCAACCATATGGATAACGACATCATCGAGTGGATGGAGGAACAGCTCGACCTCTACAAGGGCGCAATCCTGATGATTACTCACGACAGGTATTTTCTCGAGAGAATCACAGACCATATCTGCGAGATAGAGAAAGGCTCACTTGTAACATACGAGGGCAACTATGAGACCTATCTCACAGCAAAAGCCGAGCGCCTTCAGATGGCTATGGCTAACGAGCGTAAGCGTGCCAACCTGTACCGCAAAGAGCTCCGCTGGATTCGCTGGACAGCACCTGCCCGTTCAACAAAACAGAAAGCCCGCATCCAGCGCTTTGAAGAGATTGAATCCCGCAAAGAGACTTTCGATAATCCTTCGCTCGAGCTTGATGTGATTTCGAGCCGCCTCGGAAAGAAGATTATAGAGATAAACAATATCAGCAAGTCCTTCGACGATGTACAATATATAGACGACTTCAGTTACAATATTCTGCGAAATGACAGAATTGGAATCGTCGGCAATAACGGAAGCGGCAAGACAACACTGCTCCGTATGATTATGGGTCAGATTGAACCTGACTCAGGCAGCATCGAGATTGGAGACACAGTCAGAATCGGATACTTCTCTCAGGAATCCGAAGAGATGGATCCTAACCTCAGAATCATCAAATACATCGAAGATATAGCACGAAACGTGCACACACGCGACGGCTGCGTATCTGCAGCACAGATGCTCGAGAGATTCCTTTTCCCTCGCTATATGCATTCTGTCAGAATAGAGAAACTTTCGGGTGGTGAAAAGCGCCGTCTCTACCTTCTCTCGATTCTGATGAAGGCTCCGAATATCCTCATTCTCGACGAGCCGACCAACGACCTCGATATCGACACACTGACAGTACTCGAGGATTACCTTGATGATTTTGCCGGAGCCGTAATCATAGTATCTCACGACAGATACTTCCTCGACCGCCTGGTAATCAGAACATTTGCCTTTGAAGAAGGCGGACACATCGGTCACTATACCGGCGGATACAGCAAATATATGAACGATAAAGAAGCACGAGAGGCAGAGGCAGCACAGCTAAAAGCCGCGTCAGCTGCTCCGCAGTCTGCCGCGAAGTCTGACGGCCGCAACTCCCGCGCTCCGAAGATCAAGTTCACCTATGCAGAAAAGAAGGAATTCGAGACCATCGATGATGACATCGCTGCTCTCGAAGACCGCATAACAGAAATAGACAGCGAGATGCTTGCGAATGCAACCGACGCATTCAAGCTGGGAGAACTTGCAGCCGAGAAGGACAAACTCGAGACAGAACTCGCTGACAAATACGACCGCTGGGAATACCTGAACGAGCTCGCGGAGAAAATTGCTCAGGGCCTGCGTGTCGGAGAATAGAAGGAGACAGAATGAAGGTAG
>JAZUII010000018.1:0-10157 GCA_045642105.1 Anaerovoracaceae bacterium
CTCCGACTTAAAACCTTTTGTTTCTGTTCCGTTCAGGTCTACAAGGGACTGGAATTTCATTTTTGTCTTGAATCTTGCCGAGAAATTATAGTTCTGACGCAGTATCTGATTGATTGTCAGACCGTATTCATCTTCAGTAACTGTGTGGTTGTATTTGGCCATTATTATAATTAATTCCTTTATATCAGTTTGCTTTTGAGTTTCTTCCAATAGTCATAGTCAGCAAAGCGTACAAGGTGAATATCCTTGTCGGACTGCTTGATTCTAATCTGTCTGACATTGGTGAACTCGTGTGTTCTACCGTCGAATGAAAGCATTACTGTTCCATTCTCACTTCTTCCCATGCCGGATACAGTAATAGTCTCGTCAGCCGGCAGCAGTATACTCGAATGGAAGCATCTGTAAGCATTTGTATTCATCGGAGCAACAGGGGTTATCTGCAGAACATCCAGATCAGGGGAAACAAGAGCACCTCCGAGGGAATAGTTATATGCAGTAGAACCAACCGGAGTTGACACAAGAATTCCATCACCGGAGAAATCCTGTATCTGAGTGTCTTTAATTGAAACTCGATACTGTGATACATGGGAAAAAGGTCCTCGAATCAGAACTTCGTTGATTCCGTTTCTGACATATGTATCCTTTGCTGTCTCGATATGAGCTTCAATTGTCTTGATTGTCTGAATCTTGTAATCGCCGTTGATGAAACAGTCGAGTATATGTTCAGCTTCATCAGGCATTGCTTCCTGGAAGAATCCAAGATGTCCTGTATTGATGCTGATTACAGGAGCAGAAGGGAAGCCCAGTCTGTGTATGAAACTCAGGAAGGTTCCGTCTCCGCCTATGCAGATAATCAGGTCGAGTGAAGCATCATAATCTTTTCTCAAGGTAAAATTCATTTTCTTGAGAATTGAGAGAAGATTATTGTAAACCTCGATGGAAAGTTCTTTGTTGTTACGATATACATATACGCTTTGCATTGCTGTATTCAGCCTTTCTGCAGGTTTCCTGCGGTTTATTGCATGATTCGGTCTAATTCATCGACAAGAGAGCTGAAAGTGTTCAGAGCCGAAATTACAGGCTCTTCGGTGCTCATATCCACACCGGCAATCTTAAGAAGCTCAATCGGATAGTCAGATGAACCGCTCTTGAGGAATTCTATATATTCATCTCTTGCTTTCTCACCCTCATTGAGAATTCTGTTGGCAATAGCATTTGCAGCAGAATAACCTGTTGCATATTGATACACATAGAAGTCACTGTAGAAGTGTGGGATGCGTGACCATTCATATTGTATCATTGAATCATGTGACATGGCATCACCGAAATATGCAGTATTCAGTTTATCATAGGTTGAATTGAGGAAATCCGGTGTAAGAGAGCTGCCTTTCTCTACAGTTTCGTGGCAGATAAGCTCGAATTCAGCGAACATTGTCTGTCTGAAAAGGGTTCCCTTATACGCATCCAGGTAGAAATTCACAAGATAAGCTCTCATCTCGTCATCATCACATTTGCTGAGAAGGTGCTTTATAAGCAGAGTTTCATTAACAGTACTTGCAACCTCTGCAGTGAAAATCGAATGATCTCCATAGATATAAGGCTGGTTCTTCCTTGTGTAGTAGGAGTGCATTGAGTGTCCGCCTTCGTGTATGAGGGTGAAAACATCATCCAGCTCACCTGAGAAGTTCATGAGAATATAAGGCATACTGTCATAGGAGCCGAAAGAATAAGCTCCGGATGTCTTGCCCTTGTTCTCGTAGATATCAACCCATTTATCTTCAGTAATTCCTTTTCGGAAAACATTAACATACTCTTCGCCCATAGGAGCAAGTGCTTCGCAGCAGATATCGACAGCTTCCTCGAAGCTGTATTTTACATCAGAAGGCTTAACGAGTGATCTGTAAATATCGTACATCTGAAGTTCATCAACGCCGAGAACACGTTTCCTGATGCCAACGTATTTGTGCATTGCAGGCAGGAACTGATGAACAGCATCGATGAGATTGTGGTATACAGATTCCGGAATCTTATTGCCGGAGAGGGCAGCGTCAAGGCAGGATGAATAATTCCTCAGTCTGCTGCTGATAGCTGATGTCTTGACATTGCTGTTGTATATAACAGCGAGAGTATTGTTGTATTCCTTGTATTTCTCATAGAGATTCATATATGTGTTCCTGCGCACTTCTCTGGACTCTGCGTCCATAAGAACGGAATAGCTGGCGTGAGTAACAGGAACTTCGTCGCCTTTGTCGTTGATTACAGTGCCGAATTGCATGTCTACATCGTTGAGTGCGGAAAAAATATCGTCAGGTGCACCGAGGGCTTCACTCAGGGATGCGAGAATGTATTCCTGATCGGAACTGAGTGTATGTGCCTTCTCCAGGAAAATCTGTCTCAGCATGAATTCGTACGTTTTGAGACCTGCTTCCTCTTCAAGAAAGGCATCGAGTTCTTTCTCATTGTGCTCAAGAAGCTCCGGTGTAAAGAATGACATTGCTGCTGAAGTGCCGGCGATTGCTGAAACAGTCTTGTTGTACAATTCCTGATATTTAGAATCTCCGTTGTCTTCATCTTTCTTCATATGAGCGTATACGAAAGCTTTCTCAATGCGGCTGTTGGAAGCTGCAAAAAGCTCCATTGCTTTGAGAAGGGTGGAAGAGGACTCCATAAGCTTACCCTGAAGGGATGCAAATTCCTGTGCATATGCAACTCCGTCATCAATGTCTTTCTGTACCATTGATTCATCCGGATACATTGCTTCTATATTCCATTTGAATTCCTGTGGAATTTCACTGCGTTTTTTTAATTGATTATTATTCATTTATCTGTCTCCGTATGCTATAATATTTAGCTGATATATTATGTGAAATTATATCACAAATTATGAAATAAAGGTGAACTGATGGACAAATATGCCCTTTATAGAATTATTGATATAGAAAGCCCTGAAGAGTTCAAATATTTTGATAATCTGTCGGCTTTGTTTGAATCCGATGAATATATCGAAGCTGATGCTGTAGCTGAACTTATTTCAGATGTTGACCTTGATACTCTCGAAGAACTGACAGAGACATTCTTTGAGGAATATCTCAAGCATATTCCTGATGAAGAGACTGATCTCTATATTCTTGTAGATCAGATTAAGAGAGTTATTACAGGAAAGATTAAGAATATGGATTCACTTGAAGCAGCTGATGACCTTGCAGATGAGATTATCAGATTCCGCAAGTGGTACGTTATTGATTCACATGCTTTTGACCTTATCAATGGTTATGAGGTATCCATGATGGATGCAAGATACAATATTGCTGCTGCCAAGTTCACAGGCGAAGAGTTCAGATATGACTACAGAACTGCACTTGATTATAATCTGGATGGATATGATATCGCAGTGAGCGATATGCTTATGCAGGAGGAAGACTATGAAGCTTAAAGTCAGATCACTCAGCGGTTTCTATCCTGAATATGCAACTTCAGGTGCTTCAGGTATGGATCTTCACGCATACACAGAAGAACCGATTGTACTGCAGCCCATGGAGAGGAAACTCATTCCGACAGGAATTTTTATCGAAATCCCTGAAGGCTATGAAGGACAGATAAGAGCACGATCAGGTCTTGCAATTAAGCATGGATTAGGTCTCGTCAACAGCGTAGGTACTATTGATTCCGATTACAGAGGTGAACTCAGGATACCTATGATTAACTGGGGCTCTGAAGCTTACACAATTAATAATGGCGACAGAATTGCACAGCTTGTTATAGCTGCATATGCAAGAGTTGAGGTAGAAAGCTGCGAAGAGTTAAGCGATACCGAAAGAGGAGAAGGTGGATTCGGCCACACAGGAATCAAAGAAATCTAATGCTTTACAGAGAAGAACAGGAGAAAAGAGAATACGAGATTCTCGATGCAAGAGCTGCAAAGGCGCTTGAATCGAGAGGAAGACTTATGCCTGAAGAGAAATGTGATTTTCGCACTGACTTCCAGAGAGACAGAGACAGAATCATACACTCGAAGGCTTTTCGCAGACTCATGCATAAGACTCAGGTTTTCCTGTCACCTGAAGGCGATCACTACAGAACCAGACTTACTCACACGATAGAAGTTGCTCAGGTTTCAAGGACTATAGCAAGGATTCTGGGATATAACGAAGATCTTACTGAAGCGATTGCTTACGGTCATGATCTTGGACATACACCTTTCGGACACAACGGGGAATCTGTGCTCAATAAGCTGAGAGAACAGGGGTTCAGACATAATGAGCAGAGTCTTAGAACTGTAGATAAGCTTGAGCTTACTTCTAGAAGAAGAGGTCTCAATCTCACTGAAGAAGTAAGGGACGGCATACTGAACCACAGAGGAAGTACGGATCCTCTTACTTTAGAAGGTCAGATTGTCAAGATAAGCGATAGAATAGCCTATATCAATCATGATATAGATGATGCTCTACGAAGCAATATTATAGTGCCGGCTGACCTGCCTGTATATGATATCGACGTGCTTGGATCAACTCATTCTGACAGAATCAACAATCTGATTGTCGATTTGTGCAGGAACAGCGAAGGTAAAGATAAGATTTCTCTGTCAACTGAATTCCAGGATGCTCTGCTTGATCTCAGAAAGTATATGTTTGATAACGTATATAACAATGAGAAAGTGCTTAAAGCGGCTGATATGAATAAGGTTGAGGTTGTAATCAGCTCGCTGTACAGGTATTACAATGAGAATCCTGCGGAAATGCCTGAACTCTACAGAGAGATTGCAGAAGAAGACGGCTTTGAAGAAGCTGTGAAAGATTATATATCAGGTATGACAGACAGATATGCTCTCAAGCTGTACTCTGAACTGTTCGTGCCAAAAGGCTGGCAATAGGGGGAAATAATGGCTTTTGACAACAACTTCATTGATGAACTGAAGATGAATGTTAATATTGTCGATGTTGTCGGTCGCCAGGTGAATCTTACCAAGTCGGGTGCCAATTACAAGGGTCTGTGTCCATTCCATTCGGAGAAGACGCCGTCCTTCATGGTTAACGAAGAGAAGCAGATTTTCAACTGTTTCGGATGTGGTGAGAAAGGCGATGTGATTTCCTTTGTTCAGAAATATAATCGCATACCGTTCATGGAAGCAGTTGAGACTCTATGTGAAGAATACGGTATAAGAATGCCTGAGAGAATAAGCTCCGGCCCCAAGATTGATTATGACAAGTACTATGATATCAATGCAAAGGCTGCGAGATTCTTCTATGAGAAGCTGACCAAGGGTCGCAACATAGGCTATGCTTACTTCAAGAGCAGACATATGGATGATGATACAATAGTTAAATTTGGCCTTGGATATGCGCCGGAAAGCGGAACAGCTCTTGTAAGTCACCTCAGAAAAGAGGGTGTCTCTGACGAGGATATGCTTAAACTTGGACTTGCCAATAATGGCAAAAACGGATTATATGACCGTTTTCGAGGACGAGTTGTTTTCCCTATATTCAACACGACCGGCAAGGTAATAGGTTTTGGAGCGAGAATACTCAGCGACGATATCAAACCTAAGTATCTCAATTCAGCGGAGAGTGAGATCTTTCTCAAAAAGAATAATCTTTTCGCACTTAATCTTACAAAGAAAGATATTTCCGACGAAGACAGAGTCATCGTCGTAGAAGGATATATGGATGCCATTTCGCTTTATCAGAACGGTGTCCGGAATGTAGCTGCATCGCTTGGTACTGCTTTGACAGACAATCAGGCGAAGCTGCTTACAAGATATACAAAGAACATTGTTCTTTCTTACGATTCGGATGCAGCCGGAATCAAAGCTGCTCTGAGAGGAATCGATGTAATACGAAAGGCCGGAGGCAAAGTGCGTATACTCAGAGTAAAGGATGCCAAGGATCCGGATGAGTATATCAAGCGCTTCGGAAGAGAAGCTTTTAACAGGCTTGTCGATGAGGCTGTATATGCAACTGACTTCAAGCTTGAACTTGCAAGAGCAGGTTTCGACCTGAATGACAGTTTCGAAATTCTTGAGTACATAAGGAAATGTGTGCCGATTCTCAGAGAACTCGGACCGGTAGAACAGGACATATATTTCCGCAAACTTGCTGAAGAATTCAATATTTCAGAACATTCAATCGCTTTGGAAGTAAGAACGGATGCCGATGTGAAGATGACTTCTTCACATAATGAAGTCTACAGAGAGAGAAGGGCGTCCTGGGGCGATGATACTGACAGATATACAAAGATTGAAATGTCACTTGTTATTCTGTCAATGTTCAACACAAGGTATATTAAGCGTATTGACGATGATGCTATAATTTTCAAATCAAAGTTAAGCAGGGGAATATTCTCTATCCTGAAGAATCTAAACGATGGAGAAGAGAATGGAATGCACCGGGTAGAGCTGAATGATATATGCAGACAGCTTGAACCTGATGAGGAAAAAGCGTTAAGGAAATACGTTAATATTATTAAACTGGGACCGGATGATGAGACTTTTTATAAGGAGTGCTGCTCCGTATATGAGCTTCAGAAATGCAAAGACATGCGGATGGAGATTCTCAACAGACTTGCTGTTGCAGAACAGTTGGGAAATGCCGATGAAATCAATAGTATTGCATCTGAGCTTATGAAAGTAAACAGTCGAATTAGTAAACTATCGGAGGAAAAGAATGTCTAAAGATTTAATCGAGAACAACGAAATGATTTCAGAGACACACGAGAGAAACCGCATGCTGGCTAATATGATTGTAAATACAGCATCAAATGGAAAGAACAAAGAGATTTCTCAGGATGAGATCAACGAAATCGTTTCTGATGCCTCTATTTCAGCAGATGATATCGAGGAAATCTACGATATTATTGAAAAACAGGGTGTAACTATCATTGATGGTAAATACAAGGGTTCAGCATCAGGAGCTGTTGATGATATGGATATCAGCTTTGATCTTGACGATTTCGACGATCCTGACAGCATTGAACTTCTTGAAAGTGAAGACGAGGATACATCTGAAGAAGATGAGCGTAACAGCGGAGTAATTATCAAGAAGAGCGGAGAGATTGAAATCAACGAAACCGGCTCAAAGAATATTCCTACAGATGACCCTGTAAGAATGTATTTCAAAGAAATTGGAAAGGTTCCTCTGCTTACAGCTGAAGAAGAGAAAGAGCTTGCTATAAGAATTGAGAACGGTGACGAAGATGCAAAGAAGAAGCTTTGTGAGTCAAACCTCAGACTTGTAGTAAGTATCGCAAGAAGATATCTTAACAGAGGTCTCAGCTTCCTTGATCTTATTCAGGAAGGTAACCTCGGCCTTATCAAGGCTGTTGAGAAGTTTGATTACACTAAGGGATATAAGTTCTCAACTTATGCTACATGGTGGATCAGACAGGCTATTACAAGATCTATTGCCGACCAGGCAAGAACAATCAGAATACCTGTTCACATGGTTGAGACAATTAACAAGCTTATTAGAATCTCAAGACAGCTGCTTCAGGAGTACGGCCGTGAGCCTACCTCGGAAGAGATTGCAAAAGAGATGGGTATTTCTGTAGAAAAAGTAAGAGAAATCAAGAAGATTTCACAGGATCCTGTATCACTTGAGACTCCAATCGGAGAAGAGGAAGACAGCCATCTTGGTGATTTTATTCCAGATGAGGATATTCCTTCACCAGTTGATGCAGCTGCTTACTCAATGCTTCAGAAACAGCTCAGAGAAGTTCTTGATACTCTTTCAGAAAGAGAAAAGAAAGTTCTCATTCTGAGATTCGGTCTCGACGATGGCCGTCCAAGAACTCTCGAAGAAGTAGGAAAAGAGTTCAACGTAACAAGAGAGAGAATCCGTCAGATTGAGGCTAAGGCTCTCAGAAAGCTCAGACATCCAAGCAGAAGCAAGAAGTTAAAGGATTACCTCGAATAAATGAGATTCACAAAGAGAATTCACGCACTGTGCGATGCAGTGTCACAGGGAGAAACTATTGCGGACATAGGGACGGATCACGGATACGTCCCTATGCTTTTGGTAAAAAAAGGGGTATCTCCAACAGCAATTATGTCGGATATCAGCAGCAGTTCTCTTTCGAAAGCTGTTGAAACATTCAGCCTTTCAGGTATTGATATGCCAGAATCAGCTTTTCGTGTAGCAGATGGACTTGATTCTATTGAGAACGGCGAAGTGGACGATATCATTATTGCCGGCCTCGGTGGTAATACCATCGCAGGCATACTCGATGACGATATTAAGAAAACAAAGAGTTTTCGCAAGATAATAATGCAGCCGAGAAAACATTCCGGCAATCTGAGATATTATCTGTATATCAACGGATTTGACGTTATTTCAGAAGTTCTTGTACCTGAAGGGAAATTCATCTGTGAGATAATTACAGCTGTTCCTTCAGACGTTGAGAGCAGAACAACTGATGTCGATATATCAGATATAAGCTGGAAATATCCAGAGAGTTTTCTTTATGTTGATACAGAATGCCTCAAGAAGAGACTCGACTGGAAATTCAGCAGCATTGATACTGAGATTAACAATCTTATGAAAAGTTCTGCAGATAACACTGAATTAATCAATAGATTGAAATCAGACCGTGTATATCTGGAGAAACTTCTCGAACAGAATAATATATTGAGCAGTAAGAAAGCAGCGAACAATGAAGAAGCTTAATTTTATCCAGATAACATCGTTATATGTCGGCTGTCTCATGGGGGCAGGTTTTGCATCTGGAAGAGAATGCTGGCAGTATTTTGGTGTATTCGGTAAAAACGGCTATAATGGTATATATGCAGTAGCTGCTATATTCATTGTTGTTTCATGCATGCTTTCATATATCGCAATCAGTAAGCAGACAAAAGATCTTGGCGAACTGATATCTCCGGTTAATAATAAGTTTGTAATCGATATTATCGGAATTGTAATGGCTGCTATCTATTACAGCATGATTATTGCAATGACTGCGGCGGGAGGTTCACTTCTTAATCAGCAGTTTGGTATTCATAAAGCTGCAGGCGGATTAATTATTGCGATACTGTGCATTATAACTGTGTTTGGAGATTTTGAAAGAGTATCAAAGGTGTTCAGTCTGCTTGTACCTGTACTCTTTGTTTTCGGAATGCTGGTTATAATCCTTGCTTTGAGAGCTGATTTTGGACAAAGCGGTCCGGTAAGCGGCTATGAACCTGGGGATATGACACCTACATGGCCGGTTGCAGCAGTTGTTTTCTGTGCATATAACTGTATGGGCATGGTTACTATGGCAGGGTCTTCAGCTATAAACGCGAAGAATAATAAACATGCATATTTAGGTGCAGTGCTGGGTTCAGTCATGCTTGCCGTTCTGACTTTTATGCTTCTAAAAGCAATGCTTACAGATATGGCATTCTCGTGCGGTCTGGATCTTCCAATGCTTGGCTTTGCCGCGCGTATATCAAGACCGCTTAATATAATATATGCAATTGTTCTATACGGTGCAGTATATTCATGCGGAGCAAGCACATATTATGGATTCAGCACGAAACTTCCTGATAACAGGTATAAGAAACCTATACTTGTTGCAGGAGCGCTTATAGGATTTGCTATCGGCTTATCCGGATTCAAAACAATCGTTGAATATCTATATTCAGCGCAAGGCTATATTGGAATGATTTTCATTCTGATGACAGTCATCAATTTTGTAAAAGAATTTATTAATAACAGAAAAAACACTAACTAAGTAAATTAATTATGGGTAAACCTGACGATCGCGGGCCATTTAATGGCATGAGGAAAGTCCGGGCTCCACAGGGCAGGGATGACGGATAACGTCCGCCGCAGGTAACTGTAGGGAAAGTGCAACAGAAACATTCCGCCGTAACGGGTAATGCCGTGGTAAGGTTGAAATGGTGAGGTAAGAGCTCACCGGGGAGTCGGAGACGGCTCTGCCGTGTAAACCCCATCCGGAGCAAGACTGAGTAGGGCATTAAGTGGTGCGGCCCGTACCCGCCCGGTTGGTAAGTCGCTTGATGCTGCGAGCAATCGTAGTACTAGATGGATGATCGTCTAATACAGAACCCGGCTTACGGTCTGCCCGAGTTCATTTATATTAGGGGTACGTTATGAGTTATAGATTAGGAATTGATGTAGGTTCTACAACAGTCAAATTAGTTATTCTTGATGACGAGGATAAGA
>JAZUII010000019.1:0-9304 GCA_045642105.1 Anaerovoracaceae bacterium
ATATTCAAAGGTATAGAAGAATTCTTCCTGAGTACTTTTCTTATCTTTAAGGAACTGAATATCATCAATCATAAGAACATCAAGTTTCCTATATTTATTCTCGAAAGATTTAACCTTCTTTTCCTGAAGTGATTTAACAAATTCATTAGTAAAGGTTTCTGAAGATACATAAAGAACTTTCGCAGAAGGGTTCTTCTTACTGATATGTACACCTATCGCCTGCATCAGATGGGTTTTACCAAGACCGGATCCTCCATAGATAAAAAGAGGATTATATAATTCGCCAGGTGTCTCGGCTACAGCAAGAGAAGCTGCATATGCATACTTGTTACAGCTTCCAACTACGAAATTATCAAAATTATATTTAGGATTGAATAATTTCTCATTAGCAAAAGGATTCTTTCTTGGTCTTGCAGCGGGTTTTTCATCTTCATATTCTTTATATGTTTTGATAACTACTCTGAACTGCTTATCAAGGATATTATCGAGAACCTTCTGAATGAGAGGCATATAGTTATTCTTGACCATTGTAAGCTGAATGTCATTTTCTAAAGTAAGATAAATAACACCCATTTCTTCATCAAATTTGTGAAGTGTAATGGGATCAAGAAATGCGTTATATGTTAATTCATTAGAATTTGCTTTAAGGGCTGCTTTGAAGCCTTCCCACATCTTGTTGTTGTCCAAAATCGTACCTCTTTCTGTTATGCACACATTTTACACAATCTTTTCCACATATTCAAATGGCAGAAAGGCTTGAAATAGCATAAAATCGGGACTACAAAAATAAAGTTATGCACATATTGTTGATAAAGTTGTTAATAACCTTTTTCTGATACTAGATATTGTGTATAAGTTAAAATATACAAAATTTTTTTAAAATTATTTAAGCTTTTACGAAGGATTGAAAATATTGGAATTATTGACTTTTTTTTACTTCTAAAATATAATATTTCAGCGTATGTGCCTATGGAATTTAGAAGGCACTTGATTTTATTTTGTTTTATATAATGACAGTCATTATATTTGGAAGGAGTTTAGAAATGAAAAGAACATATCAGCCAAAGAAGAGACAGCGTCTTAAGGAGCATGGCTTCAGAAAGAGAATGGCATCTGCTAACGGTAGAAAGGTACTCAAGAGAAGAAGAGCAAGAGGAAGAAAGAAGCTCTCAGCATAGTCAGGAAGTATCCGTGAATGAGAAAGAGTTATAAGCTCACATTAAGAAATCAGAAGAATTTCTCTGCGGTATATAATAGAGGCCAGTCCAAGGGCAGCAAATATGTTGTTGTTCTGTTCAGACGCAATAAGCTTGATCATTCGAGAATTGCATATGTTGCCAGCAAGAAAGTAGGTAACAGTGTTCAGAGAAACAGATCAAGAAGATTGATGAGAGAAGCATATAGAACAATGAACAGAAAGATTGTTCCTGGATATGATGTTATATTTGTTGCAAGAAATACAATTAATGAAGCGAAATGCGTTGATGTTCAGAGGTCAATGTATGGAGCTATAAGAGCAGCGGGACTCTTCGATTAACGGAAAGACATGCAGTACATAAGTAAGTTTTTCGCTAAAATTATGATTATCTTAATCAGGGGATATCAGAAATTCATATCACCCCTGTTTCCGCCTACGTGCAGATTCTATCCTACATGCAGCACATATTTTATTCAGGCGCTGCAGAAGTACGGACCTGTTAAGGGAACATATCTGGGAGTGAAAAGAATTCTTAAATGTCATCCCGGTCATCCGGGAGGATATGATCCTTTGCCTTAGATAAGATAGGAGTAGTAAATGGGTATATTCGCAAGACCCCTTGGTTTTTTACTGTACTGGATTTACAAGCTTGTAGGAAATTATGGTATTTCCCTTATTATTCTTACAGTTCTTGTAAAGTGCGCACTGTATCCTCTTTATAAGAATCAGATTAAATCTACTGCTAATATGTCAGAGATGGCAGAGAAGCAGAAGGAGATTCAGGCCAAGTACGCAAATGATAGAGAAAAGATGAATAAGGCAATGTCTGAGCTCTACGAGAAGGAAGGATTTAATCCTATGAGTGGATGTCTTCCTATGCTCATTCAGTTCCCTATTATTATGGGACTGTTTTCTCTGCTTAGAAACCCTATGATCTATATGCCAAGTGGATCAACAATGATTTTTGCTGTTCATGAGTCATTCCTCTGGATTCCTGACCTCGGACAGCCTGATCTTTGGATTTTGCCAATTCTTGCAGGCGTTTCCACATTTTTCTCATTCTCTATGAACACTGCAATGATGGCTACAGCGGGTCCAAATGCTTCAATGAATCTCATCATGAAGTATTTCTTCCCACTTTCAATTCTGTGGCTAGCTAGATCATATCCTGCTGGCCTTGCTATTTACTGGGCAGGTGGTCAGCTTCTTCAGATTTTCTTCAACTACAGAATTAATATTCTTAGAAAGAAGATGAATGAGGAAAAGGAACAGAAGGAACTTATTAATAGAGCAGAAAAAGAGCTTGTAAGAAAAAAGAGAAACAGACTTGCAAGAGTGAAAGGAAACAAGTAATCACATGAGATCTTCAGAAAAGTGGGGAGTCGATGTAGATACTGCAGTTAACCTTGCACTAAAGGAACTTAAGCTTGAGAGAGATGAAGTTGAAGTAGAGATTCTTGAGGAGTCATCAAATGGATTTCTCGGCATCGGATCAAAGCTTGCAAAGGTAAGAGTAACAGCTAAGGAAACTGCAGCTGACAAGAAGTCAAAGGAGAAAGCTACTTTCGACGATATTGATGCTATTCTTGCAAATCTTCCAGAGAATGCAACTGCTTCACTTGACGACGATGTAAGAGAAGATTTTGCAAAGTTCGAACAGGAAGAGCGCGAGGACGCAAAGGCGAGAGCCAAGGAAAAGAAGAAAGAAAGAAACAGAAATAAGAAGGCTGCCAGAAAGCAGAATGTAAAGACACCTGTTATTGAAGATATCCTTCTTGAGGAAGTTAAGGGACTTGATTCTGTTGAGACTCATCCGGTTAAGGATTTTCTTGCAGAGATTGCCGATAAGATGGGAATTGACCTTGCTTTCGATGTAAAAGCAGGAGACAGCCTTGTATATGTAGAAATAACCGGTAAGGATACGGGTACTATTATCGGAAAGAGAGGACAGACTCTCGATGCAGTACAGTGTCTTGCAAGTTATGTAGTCAACAAGGATACAGATAAATATGTAAGAGTTATTCTTGATGCTGAGGACTACAGAAATAAGAGAGAAAAGACTCTTATTAATCTTGCAAATCGTCTGGCACAGAAGGTTGACCGCTCAAAGAAGAGTGTCACACTTGAGCCAATGAATCCTTATGAAAGAAAGGTTATCCATACAACACTTCAGGATCATCCACGTGTTAAGACCAGAAGTGAAGGAAAGGATCCTTACAGAAAGGTTATCATCGAACATAAGTAATCTGAAGGTGCACGGGGATTTCCTCGTGCACCTTTTAGCATAAGCGCAAGTGTGGTATTATTGGGCACGGGAGAAAAGCAATGAGTGACACAATTACTGCAATATCAACCGCTCTCGGTGAAGGCGGAATAGGAATAGTCAGAGTCAGTGGAGACAGGAGTCTTGATATTATGAAGTCTCTTTTCTTAGAATGCCCTGATGAGATAAAAGCAAGATATGCATACTTCGGACATGTTGCAGACAGTCGAGGCGATATCATTGATGAAGCGATTTTCATCTATATGAAGGGGCCGGCATCATATACTGGAGAAGATATGCTGGAGATTCAGGCGCATGGAAGTAATGTTGCGCTTAAAGAAATTCTTAGAGCGGCTATACACGCCGGCGCTCGCATGGCAGAACCCGGCGAATTTACCAAACTTGCTTTTATCAACGGAAAGATGGATCTTTCACAGGCTGAAGCAGTCATTGATATTATCAAAGCAAAGACTGATCTGACACTTGGAATTGCGGAAGGACAGAAGGAAGGAAGAATCAGCGGAGCAGTATGCTCTATTAGAGTTGCACTTCTTGATGTACTTGCACAGATGGCGGTTAACATTGACTATCCTGATGAGGATATAGAGCAAGAGAGTTATGAGACTTATGTAACTGATCTCAGACTTGCACTCGCGGATATCAGTGATATTCTCAGAACTTCATCTGTTGGAAGGATTGCCAGAGATGGAATAAAAGTCGCTATTGTCGGCAAGCCTAATGTAGGCAAATCATCCCTTATGAATTCACTTCTCGGTGAGGGCAGGGTAATCGTTACGGATATTCCTGGTACAACCAGAGATACTATTGAAGAAACTGCAAATATTGACGGCATTCCTATGGTGCTGATTGATACAGCAGGAATCAGAGATACAGAAGACACTGTTGAAAAGATAGGAATCGACAGAACTCGTGAAGCACTGGCCGAGTCAGATATGGCGGTTTTTGTAATTGACGGAAGCCGTAAATTGGATGATGAGGATGAGGCTGTAATCCGACTGCTTTCCGGATATGGAAAAGACAGAGTTCTCGCCGTTCTCAATAAATCAGATATTGGAAGTGAAGTAACTGAAATAAATATTATGGAGATTCTTCCGGAAGCGAAGGTCATTACAACATCGCTTATTGGACTTGGTGCTCTGGATGGAGCTGCAAAGATAGCCGATTCAATCTCCGAAATATACAATATTAAGGGTGTTGCAACAAGAGAAACTGCGGTGGTCACTTCAGAGAGACATATAGCTGCACTTGAAGCAGCTGCAGATAATCTTGAGCAGTCAATCTATCTCCTCGAAGAGGGTGAAGCTCTTGAAATTGCTGAGCTTAATGTACATTATGCTTATGATGAATTAGGAAAAATCATAGGTGAAGAAATTGGAGAAGAAATACTTGATACAGTTTTCTCCAAATTCTGCCTTGGTAAATAATACAAGTTTTATTACAACTGAAAGGTACAGATGCAGTACAAAGAAGTAGATAAGAATAATAAAAAAGGCGAATATGATGTCGCTGTTATTGGTGCGGGACATGCCGGCTGTGAGGCCGGTCTTGTTAGTGCGCGCATGGGAATGAGAACAGTGATGTTCTGTACGGATATAGAATCTGTTGCGATGATGCCTTGCAATCCCTCCATCGGAGGAACAGGTAAAGGACATCTGGTTTTCGAGATAGATGCGCTTGGCGGTGAGATGGGAATTAATACCGACAAGTCTTTTATACAGAGCAAAATGCTCAACACTTCTAAAGGCCCTGCGGTTCACTCACTTCGTGCTCAGGCCGATAAGAAGAAGTATCATCTTGAGATGTTGAAGACGATTGAGGCTTGCGAGAATCTTGATCTTGTCGAGGCAGAGGTTACGGATCTTATTGTTGAAGATGGCCGGGTAAAAGGAGTAGTTGCCTGCGATGGTTTATATATGGCTGATGCTGTAGTTGCCTGCACCGGAACATTCCTTGGCGGAAAGATTTTTATCGGAGATGATGTCAGCATAAGCGGACCGGCCGGTCTGCCTCCTGCATTACAGTTTGCAGAAAATCTTAGTGCACTCGGAATTCCTCTCAGAAGATTCAAGACGGGTACACCGGCAAGAATGCTCAGAGATACCATCGATTATTCTGTGATGAAAGAGCAGTTTGGAGATAAAAGAGTCACACCTTTTTCTTTTATGAACGAAGATAAGGAATATGATGTTGATCAGATTTCCTGCTGGCTCAGTTATACAAATGAAAAAACACATCAGATTATTCTGGACAATATAGAGAAATCTGCAATGTACTCGGGAAATATAGTTGGAGTTGGTCCCAGATACTGTCCGTCTATCGAGGACAAAGTATCTAGATTCAAAGACAGAAAGAGGCACCAGCTTTTCGTTGAACCCGAGGGACTTGATACAGACTGGATGTATATTCAGGGTATGTCTTCAAGTCTGCCGGAGGATGTGCAGCATGAATTCTATTCAACAATCCCCGGACTTGAGAATGCAACTATTGTCTCGCCTGCTTATGCAATAGAATATGACTGTACAGATTCGCTTTCGCTTAAGCCAAGCCTTGAAAGCAAGATCATCCAGGGATTCTTTTGTGCTGGTCAGTTCAATGGAAGCTCCGGTTATGAAGAAGCTGCATCTCAGGGCCTGATAGCCGGCATAAATGCGGCGGCTTCTCTCAAGGGAATGGAACCGCTGGTTCTGGGAAGAGAGCAGGCTTACATAGGAGTACTTATAGATGATCTCGTAACAAAGGGCACTAATGAGCCTTATAGAATAATGACTTCGCGTGCAGAGTACAGACTTCTTCTCAGACAGGACAATGCAGATAGAAGACTTACAGAGATAGGATATAAGTACGGCGCAGTCAGTGAAGAAAGATATCAGAAATATCTTCAGAAAAAACAGCATGTTGATGCTGAGATTGAGAGGCTCCGCACAAAGAGAGTTGGGCTGGAGAAGCTAAGAGCTTTTCTGACTGGATGCGGCAGCAGTGCAAATGAAGAGAACAGCACTTTATATGAGGTACTTAAAAGACCGGAGATTTCTTATGAAGCTCTCGCAGAAATAGATGATGACACAAGACCATCTCTTACAAAGAGCGAAGCATTTGAAATTGAGGTAATGATTAAATACGAAGGATATATCAGCAGACAGCTTATGGAAGTAGAGAAACTTCATAAACTGGAAAGACGCAAGCTCAGAAGTGATATAGATTATTCCTTAATCAGAGGATTAAGGCTGGAAGCACAGCAGAAACTTAACACTGTTAAGCCTTTTACATTGGGACAGGCCAGCAGAATATCCGGAGTATCTCCTGCGGATATTAATGTGCTTCTTGTCTATCTTGAAAAAGAAGCAAGAGAAAGAAGAGAAAATCAGTAAAATGGCAGACCAGAGAACAACAGAGATTACAATTAAAAATTTGACGGCAAGATATGGAGAAGAAAATACTGAGAAGCTCCTCACATATCTCGATGCTGTTCTGGAGAAGAACCAGCACATTAATCTCACTGCAGTAAGAGACAGAGACGAAGCAGTGCAGAAACACTTGGCTGATTCGCTCAGCTGTACAGAACTTGATGAGTATAAAAATGCAAATACAGTTCTTGATATGGGAACAGGTGGTGGATTCCCAGGCGTTCCTCTCGCTGCTGTTTCTCCGGAAAAAGAATTCACGCTAGTCGATTCTCTTCAGAAACGTCTCAAGGTTATAGATGAACTGACAGCAAAGGTAGGAATCGGCAATGTCAGAACTGTTCATGCCAGAGCAGAGGATATCGGCAGAGATAAGGATTCAAGAGAGAACTACGATCTTGTTGTATCCCGAGCAGTTGCATCACTTGATGTACTTGCTGAGTGGTGCCTTCCACTCGTGAAGCTCGGAGGATACATGATTGCCTACAAAGGTGAGAATGTTTCACGTGAAACAGAGGAGGGAAGTAAGGCAGTGGAACTCCTTGGGGGAAAGATTGTAAAAACAATCGAACTCGAGCAAACAGCCGAGGAAATATCCGGACATGTGCTTCTTGTCATTAAAAAAGTCAAGCACACGCCGGGAAAGTATCCAAGAGCGGCCGGACAGGCAAAAAAGAACCCTCTGAGATAGTATGTGTTTCACGTGAAACATATAAGTTAACCTCAATATATAGTGGATTAAATAGGGCCTGCTGTAGCATATATTGTAAATATGATGAAATAAACCGCAATTGCAGAGCGGTTTATTTTTTTCATACAAACAACACAGCATGGGCACGTGCTCTGCTGGAAAAATCAAAGGAATTGTTATATAATATATTATCTATGTTCAATGGGAAACTATGCTCAAGGAGGTCATTTACATGGGCAAAGCAATCGCAATCTTCAATCAGAAGGGCGGCGTTGGAAAGACAACAACAAACCTTAACTTAGGAGCATGTCTTGCAATGAAGGGCAAGAAGGTGCTGATAGTAGATATTGATCCACAGGGCAATTCGACCAGTGGTATAGGCATAAGAAAAAGAACACTGGAGAACACAATATACGATGTTCTTGTTACAGAAAATTTTGATGTAAGAAATGCAATTCTTCCAACCAAGACTAAGAATCTGGATATCATTCCGGCAAGTGTAGATCTTGCGGGCGCAGAGGTAGAACTCGTGTCCATCGAGGGAAGAGAGAGAAGACTTAAGAAGGCGATTGACAGCATCAGAGACAGCTACGACTACATCTTTGTAGACTGCCCTCCATCGCTCGGTCTCCTTACAATCAACTCTCTGACAGCGGTAGACAGTGTGCTTGTCCCTATCCAATGTGAGTTCTATGCACTTGAGGGTGTAAGTCAGCTGGTTAACACTATCGAGCTAGTTAAGAAGAATATGAATCCGAAACTCTATATTGAGGGCGTTATTTTGTCGATGTTTGACGGAAGAACAAACCTGTCTCTGCAGGTCGTTCAGGAAGTTAAGAACTTCTTCGGTCCGGCAGTATACTCGACGGTTATCCCAAGAAATGTAAGACTGGCAGAAGCACCAAGTTATGGAGTGCCGGCAATACAGTATGACCCAAGTGCGGCGGGCGCAAAGGCGTATGTTGCATTCAGTAAAGAGTTTCTGGAGAGAGAAAAGAAAGCAGGAAAGAGATAATGGCAAAGAAAGGCGGCCTTGGAAGAGGACTGGATGCACTGTTCGCTGATGCGGCACCTGTTTTCGCAGAAGCGGAAGCTGTGGTAGAAGAGCCAAAAGAAGCAGCTAAGACAAGCAGCGCTAGGACAGCTGCAGCAAAAGCTGAGAAAGCGAATAAACCGGCGACACAGGCACCAAAGAAAAAGACTGCAGCGAAATCCGAAGCGGTTGCTGATGAAGACAGGATAATCTATGTAAGTCTCAATGACATCAAGCCAAACTCGGCACAGCCTCGTCAGCATTTTGATGAGGGCAAGCTTAACGAACTTGCGGCTTCAATTAAAGAGAACGGCGTAATTCAGCCGCTCATCGTAAGAAAGAGCGAGAAAGGCTATGAGCTTGTTGCTGGTGAGAGAAGATGGAGAGCTTCAAGACTTGCCGGGCTTAAGAAGGTACCATGCATTGTCAGAAATTTCGATGAGAAGCAGAACGCAATCGTTGCCATCATCGAGAATATGCAGAGAGAAGACCTCGACGCAATCGAGGAGGCTGCAGGACTCATGGCAATGACAAAGAAATACGGCTTTACCCAGGAGCAGGTATCCACCGCACTGGGAAAGAGCCGTGCATATATAGCCAATTCGTTGAGATTGCTCAAGCTGCCGGAAAAGGTACAGCAGTATGTAAGTGAGGGAAAGCTTTCTGCGGCGCATGGAAGAACAATCATCAACATAGG
>JAZUII010000020.1:0-6939 GCA_045642105.1 Anaerovoracaceae bacterium
AATGTAATGGAGTAGAATATGGCGATTAAGTACAAAAGAGTTCTTATTAAGCTCAGCGGAGAGGCGCTTGCCGGGGGTGACAAGTTCGGTGTTAATCCAGAGATGACTCTCAAGACTGCAGCTCAGATAAAAGAAATCAGAGATATGGGCGTTCAGGTTGGTATCGTTGTCGGTGGAGGCAACTTCTTCAGAGGACGAACAGGAAAGAGCATCGACAGACCTACAGCCGACTATATGGGAATGCTTGCAACAGTAATGAATGCACTTGCACTTCAGGATTCACTCCTCTCAATAGGATGTGAAGCGAAAGTTATGACAGCTATCGAAATCAGAGATATGGCTGAAGGCTATGCAAGAAGAAAAGCACTTGATTACCTTGATGAAGGAAAGGTAGTGATTTTCGGAGGCGGAACAGGAAGCCCATTCTTTACTACAGACACAACTGCAGCACTGAGAGCAGCAGAAATCGGAGCAGATGTGCTTCTGCTTGCCAAGAATATCGATGCTGTATATTCAGCAGATCCAAAGGAAGTTCCTGATGCTGAGAGATATGAGGAACTTACATATATGGATATTATCGACAAAGATCTTAAGGTAATGGATCTGACAGCAGCTACACTCTGCAAAGATAACAGCACAAAGATATATGTTTTCGCTCTTGCAGAAGAGGGCAATCTTATGAGAGTTGTTAACGGCGAGAACGTCGGAACACTTATACAGTAACATTTGTACGGAGGTATTATATGTCTAAGAAGACTCTTGAAGAAAGAATTGAGAGAACCTATGCGGTTCTTACTGAGAATCTTAACACTGTAAGAGCAGGAAGAGCTAACCCTGCACTCCTTGATAAGGTAACAGTTCCATACTATGGCGTTCCTACACCACTGAAGGCACTCGCTAATGTATCTGTTCCTGATCCAAGAACACTCCTTATATCGCCATTTGATCCAAAGGCAATCAGCGATATCGAGAAAGGTATCAACGAGGCGAACATCGGCATCAATCCTGCTAACGATGGTAAAGTAATCAGACTCGTTATTCCGCAGGTTACAGAGGAGAGACGTAAGGAACTCCAGAAGACTGTAAAGAAGTACGGTGAAGATGCTAAGGTTGCAATCAGAAACCTTAGAAGAGAGCATAATGATGAGCTCAAGAAGCTTGAGAAGGCAGGAGAGCTCACAGAAGATGACTGCAAGAAGGAACTCGATGATACTCAGAAGATGGTTGATAAGGCAATAAAGCACATCGATGAGATTGTTGAGAAGAAGAATAAGGAAATTATGGAAGTATAATAGCAGACAACGTGGCTTCGGCCACGTCTTTGCTATTTAATGGAGTACATATGATAGAAAAGAGCAAAATGCCTAAGCATGTCGGAATCATTATGGATGGTAACGGACGCTGGGCAAAGGCAAGAATGATTCCACGAGTAATGGGTCATAATGCAGGAATGGAATCTATGAAGAAGATTGTAATTGCTGCATCAAATATGGGCATCAGTCATCTGACTGTATATGCGTTCTCAACTGAGAACTGGAAGAGAAGCGTTGAAGAAGTTAACGGAATTTTCAAGCTCATCGTTAAGTATGTTAATTCCGAACTTCAGGAACTCATAGAGAATAATGTACATATCAATATTCTCGGAGAGTATGATATGCTGCCTAAGGATTCAGTAGAATCCATCGATAAGCTTCTTGAAGCAACTGCTGCCAATGACGGACTCAAATTCAACATCGCATTAAATTACGGTGGAAGAGACGAGATAGTCAAGGCAGTAAAGGCTCTCTATGAAGCAAAGAAATCTGAAGGAGAGGATGCTCTTGCTGATATTACGGAAGATGATATCAGCAGATACCTTTATACTGGATCAGAGAATCACGATATTCCTGATCCGGATCTTGTTATCAGAACAAGCGGAGAAGAGAGAATGTCCAACTTCCTTGTATGGCAGGCTGCCTACAGCGAGTTGATGTTCACTGACACACTCTGGCCTGATTTTACCCCTGAAGAGTTCGAAGAGATGGTTGAGAAATATACACATCGCAAGAGACGCTTCGGTGGAAGAGAGAAAGATGACAAATAATTCTTATCAGTAAAAAAGGAAATACGATTATGAAGACAAGAGTAATCGCGGGGCTCTGTATGGCACCGCTCCTGCTTATAATTTATTTCGGCGGTCTGCCGCTGACAATTGCAGCTTTCCTTATTGCTTTTATGGGCATTAAAGAGTTCTATACCGGCTGGGAGGCACTTGGTGTTAAGCCTTCGAAGAATATTGCGTATGCAATGATTATCGTGCTGTATGCTGTGCACCTTATTGTCGGATATGAGCCAGTGATTCTGTGCGCATGGCTTTTCGCTGCAATTACAGTTGCTATGATTTACGGATGGGATATGAACAAAAGAGGACCATATGACGCTATGGCGACAGTTCTGGGACTTGTCTATGTTGTTTTCTTCTCATACCATATAGTATTAATAGATCAGACACCATTCAGCAAGTTCACATGGCTTGTTGTAATTGCAGCATTCGGTTCAGATATCATGGCTTATTTCACCGGATATCTGATTGGCAAACACAAACTTGCACCGGTGCTCAGTCCTAAGAAGACAATTGAAGGCGCAATCGGCGGACTTGTCGGCGCTGCATTCTTCTGCGGTCTGTTCACATATTTCGTAATGCCTGAGTATATGATTCATGCCGTAGTAATCGGTTTCTTCGGTGGAGCATTCTCACAGGCAGGCGATCTCACTGCATCAGCATTCAAGAGAAAGATGGGAATTAAGGATTATGGGAATCTGATTCCGGGCCACGGCGGCATCATGGATAGATTCGACAGCATAATTTTCGTCGCACCTCTTGTTTACTACTACATTGTCCTCGTGCTGATGCGTTAGGAGTTGTAATGAAAAGAATTATTATAATGGGCAGTACCGGTTCAATCGGCTGCCAGGCGCTTGACATAATCAGAGATAATCCTGACAGATTCCAAGCTGTAGCTTTAAGCTGCAACAGCAGAGTAGAGAATCTTATCGAGCAGATTCGTGAATTCTCCCCTGAAGCTGTATGTGTAGGAAGAGAAGAGGATGCGCGAAAAGTCGCAGAGCTTTTTCCCGAGATAAGCGTTCTTTACGGAGCTGAGGGACTTGTCGAACTTGCAAAGCTTGATGCAGACATGGTTCTCAACTCGCTTATGGGAATCAGCGGCCTTGCACCGACTTATACGGCGATTCAGTCAGGCAAGGATATCGCGCTTGCCAACAAGGAGACTCTTGTTACAGGCGGCGCATTAGTAACTGAACTCTGCAGAGAGAAGGGGGTGAAGCTTCTGCCGGTTGACAGTGAGCACAGTGCCATTTTCCAGTGTCTGCAGGGCAATCAGAATCAGAAGATAAGAAGAATTCTGCTTACATGTTCAGGGGGTCCTTTCAGACATTCGAGTGCTGAGGAGCTTGAGAATGTAACTGTAGAGCAGGCGCTCAATCATCCAAAGTGGAATATGGGAAGCAAGATAACCATTGATTCAGCTACTCTGATGAACAAAGGTCTTGAGGTTATTGAGGCAAAATGGCTTTTCGACGTTGAACCTGACCAGATAGATGTCCACATTCATCCGCAGAGTATTGTACACTCAATGGTAGAGTTCGAAGATACATCTGTTATTGCACAGCTTGGACTTCCGGATATGAGAATTCCAATCAGCTATGCCTTCGGATATCCGGACAGACTTCCATATAAGGGAGACAGTCTGGACTTCTTTACAACGGGTGCTGATCTTCACTTTGAGAAGCCTAGAACTGATGTTTTCAAGACTCTGAATCTTGCATATGATGCATTGAGACAGGGAGGAAGCTATCCTGTAGTTCTCAACGGAGCAAATGAGGAGCTTGTGGCACTATTCCTTAATGGACAGATCAGGTTCCTTGATATACAGAGAACAGTCGAGAAAGTAATGAATGCACATAAGCCTTCAGTTCCTAAGACTGTAGAAGAAATACTTGACATTGATGCCGCTTCAAGGCGGATGGCAAGGGAATTTATGGAGTTATAGATGTTACTTACAGCAATACTGTTTGTATTAATGTTGTTAATACTGGTTATCCCTCACGAGTTCGGTCATATGATAGTGGCCAAGCTTTGTGGTGTCCAGGTTAACGAATTTTCGGTTGGAATGGGTCCACTCATCTTTCAGAAAAAGAAGGGTGAGACTATGTACTCAGTAAGACTCCTTCCGCTCGGCGGCTACTGCGCTATGGAAGGAGAAGATGAGGAGAGCGAGAATCCAAGAGCTTTTAACAATAAGAAACCTTCGCAGAAGATTGCAATACTGCTGGCAGGTGTCATTATGAATGTGCTGATTGCGATTCTTGTATGCATTATCACATTCACTATTGTCGGAATTCCGGTCAATACTGTAGATACCATAGAGAATGATTCTCCTGCGGCGGTTGCAGGCCTTGAGACGGGGGACAAGATTCTTGAGGTTAACGGCAATAAGGTAAAAAGATGGAATGAGACTGTCGAATATATTGCTTCGTGCCAGGAGGGTGATAAGATCGAACTCACCGTCAGACGAGGCACTGAGAAGAAGACTATTTTCATCGAGCCTGAATACAATGAAGAAGTACAGAGATATACTGTCGGCGTTACAGCGAGAGTGTCGAAGAATCCTGTTGTAACGATACCGTACGGTATCTACTATACGAAGCAGCTGAACTCCCTTATGATTGAATCGTTCAAGATGATTTTCAAGGGAAAAGTTACAAAGGATGATGTAGCAGGTCCTGTCGGACTTGTGAAGATTGTCGACCAGACGAAGGCGAATTTCACATCATATCTTCTGCTTCTGGCTCTGGTCAGCCTCAATCTGGCTATTTTCAATATTCTCCCGATACCGGCTCTTGATGGAGGTCGAATTCTGTTCGTGCTTATCAGAATGGTGACGGGTAATGCGATATCAGACGAGACGGAAGGAATTATTCATACTTTAGGTATGTTACTTCTTCTTGGACTTTTCGTGCTGATTACTATCAACGATGTAATGCATTTATTCTAGATAGAAGGTGTAGGATATGACTTTAAGTGTTAATTGCGGAGGCGTAATAATTGGCGGAGGCGCGCCTGTATCAATTCAGTCGATGACTAATGTTGATACCAGGGACACAAAAGCTCTTCTGAGACAGATTGATGAGCTTGCAGATGCAGGCTGTCAGATTGTAAGAGCAGCAGTACCGGATATGGAAGCTGCTGAATCTTTTGCACGTGCGAAGAAAGAGTCAAAGGTTCCTCTTGTTGCAGATATTCACTTTGATTACAAGCTTGCGCTTGCTGCAATTGAGGGCGGAGCTGATAAGATCAGAATCAATCCCGGCAATATCGGAAGCATAGAGAATGTTAAGAAGGTAGTCGCTGCAGCAAAGGAGAGAAATATTCCTGTCAGAGTCGGTGTCAACTCCGGTTCACTTCAGGCAGATATCAGAGCCAAGTACAACGGCGTTACAGCGGCAGCTCTCGCAGAGAGCGGTATCGAGACCCTTAAGATTATCGAGGACCTTGGCTATAACCAGCTCGTAGTATCAATCAAATCTTCAGATGTAAAGATGAACTACGATGCACATATGATGCTCAAGGATATGACAGATCATCCTATCCATATCGGTATCACAGAGTCAGGTACACCTGAGAACGGAAAGCTTAAATCCGCTGTAGGCATAGGCAGTCTGCTTCTCGCAGGAGTAGGTGATACGATGAGGGTGTCTCTCACAGACAATCCTGTTAATGAAGTCCTCTGGGCGAAGAGAATTCTCGAGACAGTAGGACTCAGAGAGAAGAATATCGAAGTTGTTTCATGTCCTACATGTGGAAGAACAGAGATTGATCTCATAGGACTTGCGCTTGAAGCAGAAGCAAGACTTGCTAAGATTGGTGAGATAAGAGCGGCTGAAGGCAAGAAGCCTCTTAAAGTCGCTGTAATGGGCTGTGCAGTTAACGGCCCGGGCGAGTCAAGAGAGGCTGACTACGGAATCGCAGGCGGCAGAAACGAAGGCCTGATTTTTGCACACGGAGAGATTATTGAGAAGGTAAGCGAAGACTGTCTTATAGATAGATTATTGGAGATTATTGCAAATGATTAGAATTCCTGATGGACTTCTCAGCCTTGAAGAACTTGTTGAAGCATCGCAGCTTAAGGCACGTGATATCAATATCGAGTTCAAGGGCATCACAATCGACAAAAAGAGCCTGGTGTTATATGTTAACATCAAGCTCAATTTTGTGTTGTCTGCAAAATATGAGAACATCCTCAGAAGAAGAATCACTGACAAAGTAGGCGCTGTCAGAGACATAAGGTTCAACTACGAATATGATTTTCTGAAATCACAGCCTGTAGATACTGAACCTGATGCGGCACCTGTTTCTAACGGAGGCGGACGCTGGCAGAGAAGAACCAGAGAACCTGTTCGAACCGGAGATGCAGTAATCGGCAGAGATTTCAACGAGGAGCCGATAAACTATGATCAGGCACTTGAGATGCTGGGCGACAGAACTGCCGTTGTAATCGAGGGCGAGCTTTTCAGCATTGACACAAGACCGATAAAGAATGACAGAATTCTGCTGACACTTGCAATTGCAGACAAGAGCAGAACTTTCTGCGTCAAAGCTTTCCTCGATGAGAAAAGCCTCGAGTATTTCAGCGAGAATGTGCAGGACGGCGACAGAATTCGTGTAAAAGGTCATGTAGAATATGACACTTTCGCCAATATGCCTGTGCTGATGATAAAGTCACTAAAGAAGGCAGAGGGCGAGAAGCTTAAGGAAGATACATATCCGAATGGCAGAAGAGTTGAGCTCCACATTCACAGTAAGTTCAGCGACAATGACGGATTCAATGAAGTTGCAGACATCGCCAAAACTGCTGCGCGCTGGGGTCAGCCGGCTGT
>JAZUII010000021.1:0-2432 GCA_045642105.1 Anaerovoracaceae bacterium
AGGCCGGCCATCATAAGCATAAGGATAATAAACAGAACAACCGGCACTACGCCATCTATTAATGCCGCACCCAGCCTTCTCTCTCTCGAAGATAATTTATATGTTTTTTTCTTAGACATATATATTACCTCCTGTGCCAAAAAAGTGAAACCGCCCGACTAAGCATGCCGGACGGTCAGCGTACAAATGTATGTGTACTGATAACTATACTATTCAACCACCTGTACATCAGCGGCTCTCTTCTTATCCGGGTTCTTAGGATCATCCTCTACCTCAAAAATCACCTTCTGACCTTCTTTGATAGTCTTGAATCCTTCTACCTGAATAGCTGAGAAATGAACAAAGATATCCTCGCCGCTCTCACTGTTCTCGATAAAGCCGTAGCCTTTATCATTACTGAACCATTTGACTGTACCATTAGCCATACTGGTACCCCCTCATTCTTTATTAGCGTATCCACATACGCCTAACACCAAATTCATTATAACACATAACGGGTGTTTGTAAAAGAATTAGACATAATACAGGCAATTGTTGATTATCTGCGTAGAATTAGTGCTCGTCCTCATGTGGTTCAAAGCCTACAAGGCACTCGGGCATCTCTCTGCCAGTCTTTGTATAGTAATCTACAAATGCAGCCTTGATAGCATCCTCAGCAAGTACAGAGCAGTGAATCTTTCTTGCAGGAAGTCCGTCAAGAGCCTCTACTACAGCCTTGTTAGTGAGTTCAAGAGCCTCTTCGATGCTCTTGCCCTTGATAAGCTCTGTAGCCATTGAGCTTGTTGCGATAGCTGAACCGCATCCGAAAGTCTTGAACTTAACATCTACGAGAATGTCGTTCTCAATCTTGAGGTACATTCTCATGATATCTCCGCAAGTTGGGTTACCTACCTCGCCGATTCCATCAGCGTTCTCGATAACACCTACGTTTCTTGGATTCTCAAAGTGATCCATTACCTTATCTGTATATAATGACATAATCTATATCTCCTTTCACAGCCCAGCTTAAATGCAGTGCTCTCTCTCTCCGCTCTCGAGCTCATCCCAGAATGGTGAAATGCTTCTGTAGTGCTCAACAACCTTATGTACCTTCTCGATGATGTAATCTACTTCTTCTTCTGTATTCTCCTCATTGAGGCTGAATCTCAGGCTTCCGTGAGCTGCCTCTACAGGAACTCCCATTCCAAGAAGAACGTGGCTTGGGTCAAGCGACTCACTTGTGCAGGCTGAACCTGATGAACAGCAGATGCCGTAAAGATCAAGGTGCAGAAGCAGTGACTCGCCCTCAACTCCCACAAATGAATAGTTAACATTTCCAGGAAGTCTCTTGTATCTGTCTCCGTTAAGCTTTGAATGTGGAATGTCTGAAAGTCCCTCGATAAGTCTGTCTCTGAGAGCACTTACCTTTGCCATATTCTCTTCAAGATGGTCACATCCTTCCTTGAGAGCAACAGCAAGAGCTGCATCTCCAGGAACATTGATTGTACCGGCTCTCTTGCCTCTCTCCTGAGCTCCTCCCTCAATTACGTTAACCAGCTTGATTCCGTTTCTCGCATAGAGAACGCCGACACCCTTAGGGCCGTGGAATTTATGAGCTGACATTGAAAGCATGTCGATATTCATAGCCTGTACGTCGATTGGAAGATGTGCAGCAGCCTGAACAGCGTCTGTGTGGAAAAGAACTTTCTTCTCTTTGCAGATTGCACCAATCTCAGGAATAGGCTGAATAGCACCCATTTCGTTGTTAGCAAACATGATTGAAACAAGCGCAGTATCTTCTCTGATTGCATCTTCAACCTTCTTTACATCAACAATACCGTTTGCCTCAGGAGCAAGATATGTAACCTCAAAACCTTCTCCCTCAAGCTTTCTCATTGTATGAAGAATAGCATGATGCTCGATATTAAGTGTAACGAGATGCTTCTTTCCCTTTGCCTTCTGTCCTCTTGCGGCACTCAGAAGAGCCTGGTTGTCAGCCTCACTTCCGCCTGATGTAAAATAAATCTCATTAGGCTTTGCAGCGTTAATGCACTCTGCAACTATAGCTCTTGCCTCGTCAAGCTTCTCCTGTGTCTTCTGTCCGTCAGTGTGCAGGCTGTTAGGATTGCCGTTGTAGTTCTTCAGGCAGTCGAGCATCTCATTCATTGCGGTCTCACTGAGATAAGTGGTTGCCGCATTATCAGCATATACTCTCATATCGTCCTCCGTTGAAATAATATATTTACATACATCTATGGTAGTATTATCCAATAGTTAAGTTAGCACTCATTTCCTACTTAGTCAATAGGAATTATGGCAAGTTGAACAATTGTACTTAATTGTCGCATTCTACGCACCAGTCTCCGAGCATCTTCTTTCGGTTCCCTGATACAACATCCTCAAGAGTAATCTTCGAAAGATACTGGTCTATCGCTCTGTCAAGTCCTACCCAC
>JAZUII010000022.1:0-9142 GCA_045642105.1 Anaerovoracaceae bacterium
GTTGAAGCCTCGACGAAGTGGATAGTTCCTTTTACCTTGGGAACTCCGTCCCCGCCCTTTGTAGCAGGGTCGTATGTGCAGTGAAGCTGTTTGAAACTTCCGTCTTCATTCTTTACAACCTCATTGCAGGTTACGAAGTAAGCACCCTTGAAACGAACCTCGTTGCCAGGGAAGAGTCTGAAGTATTTCTTTACCGGAACCTCCATAAAATCGTCTCCGTCAATCCAGAGTTCTCTTCCGAATGGAACTTCTCTCTTTCCGAGTTCTTCAACCTTTCCGTTGTTCTCAACAGGGCACATCTCGAGCTGTCCTTCAGGATAGTTGTCGATGATTACCTTGATTGGGTTGGTTACAACATGTCTCGATTCAACCTTGTACTGCAGGTCATCTCTGATGCATGACTCAAGCTGAGCGATATCAAGAGTTGAATCAGCCTTTGATACACCGATATCATTGCAGAATCTACGGATTGCCTCAGGTGTATATCCGCGGCGGCGTATTCCGGCGATTGTTGAAAGTCTCGGGTCGTCCCAGCCCTCAACGAGCTTCTCATCAACGAGTCTCTTGAGATATCTCTTTGACATAATCATAGTTGTGACATTGAGACGAGCGAACTCAATCTGTCTTGGCGGATTAGGCCAGAAGCCTACTTCCTGTACAACCCAGTCATAGAGAGGTCTGTGATCCTCAAACTCAAGTGTGCAGATTGAATGAGTAATTCCCTCAATAGCGTCCTCGATAGGATGTGCAAAATCGTACATCGGATAAATGCACCACTTGTCTCCTGTGTTGTGATGAGTCTCATGAACAACTCTGTAGATTACAGGGTCTCTCATATTGATATTAGGCGATGACATATCGATCTTAGCTCTCAGACAGATGCTTCCGTCTTCGAACTCGCCATTCTTCATTCTCTCAAAAAGCTCGAGGTTCTCCTCAACGCTTCTGTTTCTGTATGGGCTCTCTTTACCCGGCTCTGTCAGTGTGCCTCTGTACTCCCTGATCTGATCAGGTGAAAGCTCACATACGAAAGCCTTGCCCTTCTTGATAAGCTCAATAGCAGCCTCATACATTGTATCGAAGTAGTTGGACGCCCAGAGTCTCTCTGTCCACTCAAAACCGAGCCAGCGTACATCTTCCTCAATTGAATTGATATATTCCATATCCTCTTTAGCAGGATTGGTATCATCATATCTCAGGTTGCACTTGCCGCCATACTTCAGTGCAGTACCAAAGTTCAGGCATATCGACTTAGCATGTCCGATATGAAGATATCCGTTAGGTTCAGGCGGAAATCTTGTAATAATCTCCGCATGCTTTCCCGTCTCCAGATCATTGTCTATGATGTCGTGGATAAAATTGCCGGTCATTCCAGCATATTCTTCTTTTGTTACCTTGCTCATAGGATTTCCCCTTTTTATTGCATAATTCTGTTCACATTATATCACAAGTCAGCATTGTATTGTGAAGCGCATATGTAAAAAAGAGATGTGCGAGGCACATCTCTTTCTAGTCGTATGTATTCACCTGCGGCGCAGAGATTCTGTTCAGAGTGCGCAGCTGACAAAGCTCTGGTCAGAATATCAAGCTGCACCCTATATGTCAGTTCGCGCCAGAATCTCCGCCGGTCTCTTCCTCATAGTCCTGAAGACCGGCATCAGTCCAACCAGCAAATTAAACAGAAGCACAAATGCAAACGAAATCAGTGCTACGAGCGGTGTAACCATATACATCGACTCGAGGTATCCCGTAATTTTCACAACATTACTGAGGATATAATACATGAGTGCAATTCCAGGAACGGCGGTAAGCACTGATATCACGATAATCTCACCCGCAAACATTCGGTATATATCTTTCTTTTTGAGACCGATTGCACGCATAATTCCCACTTCTTTGATTCTTGCAAGGAAGGAGGATCTGAGCATAAGATACATCTCAATAAGAGATATAGCGAGCAGTATCGCGGCAACGATGAGTGAAGACTTAAGCGTATTCATCATCTGTTTCATATAGTTGCTCTTGTCTCTCTCTGCGTTAATCTTTGCGGAAATTCCTTCTTCATCAAGAGACGCCAGCAGGGCGTCGGTATCTTCGGCATATACCTGGAACTGTTTTACCTTGCCTATGTATGCGAGATAGGTCGTGTGGTCAGTCACATAATACTTGTCTTCCATAGTTCCGCCTTTGTAGAATCCGACGAGTGTCAGCTTGTGACCGTTGTACTTCTTGTCTATAGTTTTGTTGAGCGCATACTCATATTCGTGTGAAGCATCGACAACAACCTCATAGTCGCTCTTAGGAGCACGACCCTTTGTAATTTTGACAGTTGAAGGCTTGAGTTTGTATGACACAATATCTTTGCCTTCCTCATCATATTCATAATCAAACGTCATGCCGCCTTCTCCCTGAGCAGATTCAGCATTTGTGATTATGTGTACAGCCTCTTTTCTATCAACATAGAGCGATGGCGAATTGGTGTCTGATATTCCGCTGATTGTATATTCTCCGGCATCAGTGAATTTAATTCTGCGTCCTATAAATTTCTCCGGTTCAGTTACGCCCGCCATCACGCCGTACTTGTTCTTGATGAACTTATTGACAACCATCGAGTCCAGAACCACTTCGCGTGAATTCTCTGGCATTTTGCCAAGAACGATATCATCCTTAGTAATCGTATCGATATATGTAACGGATGCATCGATATTAGACTTTGCCAGAGTAGTCTGCAGATAGTCATCCATAGGAATACTGATTGAATATTTCGACGGTCCAGCCATTACATATTCTGCGCCATCCACGTCGGCAACCTTAGACATCAGTTTGGTGCTGTGCTTTGGATTGCTGACACTTATATAGTGTTCGTTGGTCGTAAGGTAATCGGATTCTTCGATATCCGTAATACCCATAATGCTGCTTACGGCCAGGAATGTGAACATCGCCGCAAAAACGAATCCGGCCAGAAGTGCTTTTTTCATCTTCTTAAAGCCTCTGACAGTCTCGAAGCCCTTCTTCACGAGGTTCCACGGGGTGTAGATTGAAGTGTACTTTGCCTTGAAATTCTCCGGCATGTAAGCATCATACTCGAAGTTATGATTCTCGTATATGCTTGCATCAATCATGCTGTAGTGGTCGTCGATGAGTTCCACATTTGCCTGATCGTCGATTATATTGTAGGCTCCTCCCGTATCAATATAGAGATTGCCTCCGCGGATAACGAGCTTGATATCTGTATCTCTGTCGCTGTCGCTGTAGTAGTTCACTTTGACCGTATCCTGCTGCAGATTCTTCTGCACAGGCATGTCCTTCAGATAAATCTTGTTCTCAAGTTGGAAATCGAGATACCTTGATGAGTCGTTATTATATGCTTTGACTATCTTTCCATCTTTGATTTCGGCAACATGATCCGAATAGAAGTCTGCGATTTTGCGTTCATGTGTTACCAGCAGAACCAATCTGTCCTTCGAGATAGTCTTGATAATATTCATTACCTCGAGGGTATTTCCGCTATCGAGATTTCCGGTAGGCTCATCTGCAATAATAATGCTTGGATTCTTAACTATAGCTCTCGCTATCGCAACCCTCTGTCTCTGACCACCGGAGAGCGCATCTGCATTCTTGTAGCGATACTGATAGATTCCTACCGCATCGAGGCAGTAGTTGACTCTTTCCTCGATTATCTTTTTGTCCTTGATGCCAACCATTCGCAGGGCTATTGCAACATTCTCGAAGACAGTCCTGTCATCGAGGAGATTGAAGTTCTGGAAAATATAGCCGATGCGTGCGTTACGAATATCATCTATTCTGTTAGCGGATCTCACGGTGATGCAGTCTGCATCTATTGTAATTTTTCCGGAGTTCACCTTGTCAAGACCGCCTATCGCATTGAGCAGTGTGGTTTTACCACAGCCTGAAGGGCCAAGCAGCGTTACGATTCCCTTGCTCGGGAGCGTCATTGTGGTGTTGTTGATTACATGTATCTGATTTGACTTGCCCTTGTTGAAATACTTGTTAAGCTTTTCAATTCTAATCATGCCGCTACACCTCCCCTCTGTATGCGTTCATAGCGCTCTTGCTGAAAATCTTGCGCGAGTACCTGTTGGCAATGAGCAGTGACATCAAAAGCAGCAGCACCAGCAGTATTGCGTAGTCCAGCGGAGTGAGGAAGTTGAGCTGCGTTCTGAGCGGAGCATAGTTAATCACGCCTGTATATATGAGTGCCACGAGAACCATGTCAACCGCAAAAGCAATAAGCATCATTATCAGAAGCTCTATGCGAAGCACATTGTCCGTATTCTTCTTTCCGGCGCCAAGGATACGAAGTGTTGAATAATATGAATTCCTTGAGCGCATGATAAGCTTGATTACCGCATATGCGATAAAGAAAAGCACGATAACCTCTATAATCAGTGCAGCATATGAAAGCAATTTAATTACAAATCCGAAACCGCCGGTAATATCTGAAAGCGCATCCTTGAGCATCAGATACTCATATCCGGCCTCGTCGAGGTCATTACCTGTAGACTTGTAGGCAGTTTCATCATCCATGAATATGCTGACCTGATAGCTGCCCCTGTCGTATAGCTTCCTGAAATCTGCAGGATTAACAAAAATATAGTTCGAATAAGTATCATATGAATTCTTGCCGTATCCAAGGGCGCTTTCGATACTCTTGTCAGTGAATACCGTTTCCACCTCAAGCGGCAGTGTAGTCTTGTAGAAGCTGTTGCTCACCGATACTTTGAGCGTCTTTCCGACAACTTTCTCGCTGTTGAAATAATAGGACTCGTCCTCTGAAAGGATTACTTTTCCAGAATGAACTCTGGAAGAAGGAATCATCACAATCCCACCCTCTGCAGGAACAGTAGTCTCACCGAAATCAAGAGTATTGCGGGATATCATCTCCATGCAGACATTTGAGACTTTTCTGCTCTCAACGTCTGACATGTATACCCTGCTCGTACCCATAGTATTCATATTTGCCGCGTCCTCATCAATTACAACGCCGACTATTTTCAGCTTATGCGGTATAACGCTGACAGAATAATCCTCCTGAGCAACTGCCTTGCAGGTCTTGCCAATCAGGCTCTTTCCCTCGTCTTTGATATAGCCGAAGTCCCATGACATGCTGTCGGTGTAAATAACCACCTCTCTGTCTGTTTCCGGCATTCTTCCGTATGTCAGTTTCTTCTTGTCCAGAATAGCAGCAGGGAAAACCGTCGCATCAATCGAATAGTCTGCTCCCATGTCGAGGGATATAGGCTTGTCAAGGCCGATGTCATTTCTGACAACATAATTGACGTTTGACATTTTCTCTAAGGCAGCTATTTCCTCATCGGTAAAAACTTTTTTGTCAGCCTTCTTAACAACAATTCGCTGCGGACTCGTCTCCGCGAAGAAATCGTTATATCCCAGTATATCCTTGGCGTATTCACTGTTCCTCGTTGAAGAATACTGGCCGAGGATAGCTGTAGCCAAGAAAAGATATACCATGAAGAGCAGGATGAATTTGGCAGGAAGATTGAATGTGTTTCTCACTCCGAGTCTGAGCTCGCTGCCCTTCCGCATCTCATCAGTTCTTTTCTTACTGCCGGTCTGTTCCGCTTCATTCTCAGAAGGATGTACAACTGCCGGCACCGGCTCGCACAGTTTCTTATCTTCAATAATTCGTCCGTCATGCATAGTAAGCTTACGCGTTACATAAGGTTCAACCTGCTCGTAATTGTGAGTGACAATTACTACAAGGCGTTCCTTTGATACTCGGCTCAGTGTCTCCATGACAATATTTGCAGACTCACTGTCGAGATTGCCCGTCGGTTCGTCCGCTACAATAATAGGTGCATCTTTTGCAAGGGCACGTGCTATTGCAACTCTCTGCTTCTGTCCACCGGAAAGCTTCGAAGCTTTAGTTCTGGTATATTCTGTCAGACCTACAAGATCTATGAGCTCCTTGATTCGAGACCTGCACTCGCTTGCCTTCTTTCCGCACATGAGCATTACAAGCTCAATATTCTGATACACCGTATAACTGTTAACAAGATTAAAATCCTGAAAAATATTACCTATATATGTCTTACGATATCTCTCATATTCTTCAGTTCTGAACGCAGTAGTGTCCTGCTCGCATACAAACATCTCTCCTTCATCGTAAGTGTCGAGTCCGGATATGACATTGAGCAGAGTGGACTTACCACTGCCGCTTTCACCCGTTATGGCAACGAACTCACCCATATCGAGCTCAAGATCAACTCTCGCAAATCCCATGCTGACACTGTTCTCGCCGGCATAGTATTTGGATACCTTTCGCAGTTCGATTGTGTGACTCAAGTCTTTATTCCTCCTTGCCTGCTGTGATATGGTTTATTCTAACATAAGAGCGCCGTTTTTTCTTTCATACGGCTAATTATTAAGAAACCCTTAATAAGAATTGTTCAAATCTCATTGTAGGCACTAACAAAAAAGTTGCCGTGTTAATACGACAACCTCTTAGTAATCAATATATTATAAGTTCTTTCACCTTGCTCACTGTCCTAGGGTACCAGTTGTCACCCTCAAGGATGGCAATTACATAGTAGTGACCTCTGTCTGCGGGTGGCATACCATAGTCCTCGGCACCATTCTTCCATGCAGTTTTGTTATTCAGATTTCTGTCAGTGTAATAGATGTATCTGACTTCACCTGTACTTCCGGTGGTTTCAGCCTCGTCAATTGAAACAGGTCTGCCGGTGTGTTTCGCACTCTTGGATTCAATTTTCACACTGCTTTGATGTGCTGAATCCTTGCGGATATTTCCATCATCATAATCGATAATATATCCAGGCTGTATATTGAAAACATACACGTTATACGATACACCCCTGCCTTTGTCCTCAACAGACCACGCCTGCATGTGCACACCGCGCGCAACAAGTTCGCGCCCCTGAAATACAGGCTCTACTTTCATCAGGACATGTTTTCCCTTATTCATTCGAACATAAGACGCCACTTCGTTCTCGTACGGAAGCATACCGACCACGTTCATTCGCTCCGTTCCTGTAATAAGATTCTTCTCGTTCGCATTCTCCGCGCAAAGCTGATATCCCAGCAGGTGTGCTCTTGTCCAGAAATTGATGCGCTGCCATCCGGAAGGAGTTACGGAATAAAGGCTCTCCCTCTGTGCACCCGGCTCAGGCATCGTCTCACGACATACAGTCGCCTCTGCAGCTCCGCATCGTCCGAGCGAATCGAGCTCACTGTATTCTTCAAACACTTCTGTCTCTGCACGTTTCTTTGTCTCGCTGTCAAAATCAGGTTTGTTATGGTCAACAGTGACTGCTATCTCGCCATCATACTCGAGCTGAGACAGCTCGCTTGCCGGCACATATGAGCCGAAGTATGGCACCAGCTTAATCGCCGCATACGCGGAAACAAGCAGTATCAGTGTCAGAATCGCCTTAACCTTCCTGCGTCTTATTCTTTTTTTACTGCTGCTGTTTCTATATCTGCTCGCCAATTCTAACCTCTGCTTTTAATCAGCTCTTCCTTCTGTCTGCGGCTGAGCTGCTTGATATGCCATTCGCGACTCATCGCTTCCTGCTTTGTCTCGAAGGCCTCATAGTACACAAGTTCCACCGGGCACCTGACTCTGGTATATTTCCCGCCCTTGCCGGCGTTATGCGCTGCAAGTCGTCTGTCCAGGTCATTAGTCCAGCCAGTGTAAAATGTGCCATCGCTGCACTTCAGGATATATGTATAGCAGGATTTACCTTCTATTCCCATCTTGTTCCGAGGCCGGCCTCTTCAGCCTTGTTGTATATCTCTGCGGATGCTACGAGATCAAGTGCACCAAAGCCTACATTCTCATACACGATAATATCCTTGTCTGATTCTCTGCCAGGCAGTTTGCCAAGAAGGAAGTCGCCGATATCTCCTGTGAACTGCTCCTTGCTGAGTGTGCCTGCGTCGAGCGGTTTGAGAATGTCTCCTGATTCTGAAAGAACCGCGTCAACTGAATCAAAGTATATTCTGCTGCACTTATTGAAAACTGCAGGGTCAAGCTCCTGCATCTCATACTGATAAGCTCCTACCGCACTGATTACACAGCCTGGCTTGAAATACTCTGCGCTGCATACAGGCGTTGTTGCTGTAGTAACAAGTGTTACGAGGTCAGCTCCGTCAACTGCCGCATTTGTGTCTTCACAGGCAATAATCTCGGCACCGTATGACGCGAGTTCCTTCTTTGCCTCTTCGACAAAAGCCTTTGTTTTCTCATAGTTTCTTGCTGCAACTCTTACTTCATCAAGCTTTCTTGCAGTGAGCATAGCTTCAATCTGGTTCATAGCCTGGCTGCCTGTGCCGATTACAGCTCCAATCCTCGCATTCTCAAGACCCCAGAGTTCGAAAGCCGCACCGCTTGCTGCAGCTGTTCTTACAGAAGTAACGTGTGTTCCGTCAAGCAGTCCTTTTACCACGCCTGTCTCACCATCGATAAGCATCACCTGACCGATTGAACCCGGAAGCCCCTTTGCCGCATTATTCGGCATAATATTTACAACCTTGAGGCTGGCAACATTGTCCTCTTCGCTAAAAGCAGGCATGAACAGATAGTTTCCGTCCTTTCCGCTGATGACCGCTCTGAGCGGCACCTGGAATTTGCCCTCGTTGAACTGCTTATAGCACTTCTTGTTTGCCTCAATAGCATCTTTCATTGTGAACACTTTCTTTATGTCATTTTTGTTCAATAGAATCATGGCAGTCCCTCCTTTTCTATCCATGTAAATTATACATTATGTGCGCACATTTGTGTTGATACGTCTTCATCTTTATGCAATAATTCTCTTTGCTATGGATAATCGTAATCAATTCAAAGGAACACTGCTGACCCTGTGCGGCGCCGGTCTCTGGGGACTGTGTGCTGTTACGGCCAAATACCTCATGAGCAAAGGTATGGACACTGCGTGGATGGTTAATTTCCGCATGTTCAGTGCCGGCCTTATCATGCTTGCATGGGGTGCGCTCAGAAATCCGAAGGGCATATTCGATATCTGGAAGGATCGTGCAAGCGCAGTCAGACTGCTTGTAATTGCACTCTTCGGTTTCGATGTCTGTCAGATTACATATTTCCTTGCAATTGAACACAGTAAAGTCGGAGGCCAAGCGGTCT
>JAZUII010000023.1:0-3485 GCA_045642105.1 Anaerovoracaceae bacterium
CTACTATGATACAGCATATCTGTATACTGGAAGCGAAGCTGCAATCGGTGAGATTTTTGAGCGCAATAATATAAGAGAGAATATCAGAATTGCAACAAAGCTCCCTCAGTATATGGTTAAGTCGCTGTCCGATTTAGACAAGTACTTTGAGATTCAGCTCAAAAGACTTAGAACCGACTATGTCGACTTCTATCTGATGCACATGCTCAATGATGATCAGAGCTGGGACAGACTCTGTGCACTCGGAATTGAACAGTGGATTGCAGACAAGAAGGCTTCCGGTCAGATTCGCCAGATTGGTTTCTCCTATCATGGCAACTCTGATGTTTTCTGTAAGCTTTTGGATAAGTACGATTGGGATTTCTGCCAGATTCAGTACAACTACCTTGACGAGCACTCGCAGGCAGGCCGCACAGGTCTTAAGTATGCTGCGTCAAAAGGCATTCCGGTAATCATAATGGAACCTCTGCGCGGAGGAAAGCTCGTTAAGCATCTGCCTGACAAGGCAAATAAGATTTTCAGAGAATATAACAAAGAACACAATACTAGCATCAGCCCTGCTGAATGGGGTCTCAACTGGCTCTGGAATCAGCCTGAAGTTACATGTGTTCTGTCAGGAATGAATTCAACCGCTATGGTTGAAGAGAACTGCTGCGTTGCAGATGCTTCTGCACCTGGATCATTCACCGGCGAAGATGAAAAAGTTCTAGACGGAGTTATCGCTGCTCTTCGCGAGACTGAGAAGGTCGGCTGCACAGGCTGCAGATACTGCATGCCATGCCCAAGAAACGTTGATATCCCTGGCACATTCTCCGCATATAACCGCAGATATTCTGAAGGTTTCATCGCTGCTGAGCAGGAATATATGATGTGTACAACCCTGCGAAAAGTCAGCACAGCTGCGGAGAACTGCGTAGGATGTGGTCTCTGCGAGAAGCACTGCCCTCAGGGCATCGAAATCAGAAAGGAACTTCAGAACGCACGCAAGGTGCTCGAAGGCGTACCTTACAAAATTGCGAAGAAGATTGTTCCACTGTTCATGAAATATTAATTCAGCCAGGCAATGGCTATATTTACACAAGGAGTCATAGAAAATGATGCAAGCTAAAAGCGAGGCTTTATAAAGCCTCGCTTTTGTATTGCGTCATTTACCATATCTTAGTAGTCCATTGTGAGAGGTCCCAGACTTCTGTCGCAAGGCCTTCATAGAACTCAGGCTCGTGGCATACCATCAGAATACTGCCTTTATACTCCTGCAGAGCCCTCTTGAGTTCCGTTTTTGCCTCAACATCCAGGTGGTTGGTAGGCTCGTCAAGCACCAGAACGTTCGACGGACGATTCATGAGCTTACACAGTCTGACTTTAGCCTGCTCACCTCCGGAAAGCACTCGCACCTGACTCTCAATATGTTTTGTTGTCAGTCCGCATTTTGCGAGCATACTTCTTATCTCAACCTGCCTCATCGATGGAAACTCATTCCATATCTCATCTATGCAGGTTCTGGTAATCTCTTCGGCAGTCTCCTGTTCGAAATAGCCGATGTGCAGATATCCGCCCTGCTCGACAGAACCCGAAAGTGACGGAATCAGGCCGAGCAGACTCTTGAGAAGAGTAGTTTTACCTATACCGTTCGCACCGGTGATAACTATCTTCTGCTTCCACTGAAGTTCGAGAGTCAATGGTTTCGACAGAGGCTCATCGTAACCGATAACGAGATCTTCGGTTTTGAAAATATATCTCGATGGTGTTCGCGCCAGCTGAAAATCAAATTCAGGCTTCGGCTTCTCCGCCCCAATCTCGATAAGCTCCATTTTGTCCAGCTTCTTCTGGCGTGACATCGCCATATTTCGTGTTGCTACTCGCGCTTTGTTCCTGTTCACGAAATCTTTAAGCTCTGCAATCTCCTGCTGCTGTTTGTTATAAGCCGCCCGGAGCTGCGCCTGCTTCATCTCATATACCTCGCGGAACTTGTCGTAGTCTCCGACATATCGGTCAAGCTTCTTATTGTCCATATGGTAGATAAGATTGATAACGCTGTTGAGGAACGGAATATCATGGGAAAGGAGAATGAATGCGTTCTCGTAATCGTTAAGATATCTCTGCAGCCATCTGATATGCTCCTCGTCGAGGTAATTGGTAGGCTCATCGAGTAAAAGAATGTCCGGTTTTGCGAGCAGCAGCTTTCCGAGCAGAACTTTGGTTCTCTGTCCGCCGCTGAGATCGGTAACATCCCTGTCCAGTCCTATTTCCGCAAGGCCAAGTGCTCTGCCAACTTCTTCAACCCTAGAATCTATCAGATAGAAATCATGCGCAGTTAGGAGGTCCTGGATTGTGCCGAGTTCCTCCATCAGCTCCATCATCTCTTCTTCAGAGCATGATGCCATAGTATCGCAGATTTCATTCATCCTTGCCTCAAGCTCATTGAGGTCGTCAAATGCTGAAGTCAGCACGTCTCTGATGGTCATACCCTTCTGCAGCACAGTGTACTGGTCAAGATATCCGACCTTCACACGCTTCGCCCACTCAATCTTTCCCTCATCCGGCATGAGTTTGCCTGTGATTATATTCATAAAAGTCGACTTGCCTTCGCCATTTGCTCCGATGAGTCCGATGTGCTCACCCGCCAGCAGTCTGAAAGACACGTCTTCAAAAATCGCTCTGTCGCCGAATCCATGGCTCAGATGCTCAACTGTTAGAATACTCATGTATTGCGTTGCCCCTACTTATTCTTCACTGCAGCAATCTCATCTGCGAGCCATGCTGTTACTTCACCCATGCCCTCGCCTGTCTTTGCGCTGATTCGGAAAATCTTTGTTTCCGGATTGAGCTCATGAATATGCTCCTCTGCAGCTTCAAAATCAAAGTCAAAATAGTCAACTGCATCAATCTTGTTTATCAGAATTGCATCACAGATAGAGAACATCAGAGGGTATTTGAGCGGCTTGTCGTCGCCTTCAGTAATGCTCCAGAGCATCACATTCCTATGCGCGCCCGTATCAAACTCAGCAGGACACACCATATTGCCGATATTCTCAAGAATCAGAAGATCCAGATTATCTGTATCATACTCCATAATAGCTCTCGAAGTCATGTCAGCATCAATATGGCAGAGACCGCCGTTATGAATCTGCAGAGACTGTACGCCGGTAGCATCAGCAACCTTCTGCGCATCAAGGCTGGTCTCGATATCCACATCCATCTCACCGATCTTATAATCATCCTTCATCATGTTGATGAGCGCAGAAAGCGTTGTGGTTTTGCCAGCTCCGGGACCCGACATAACATTGATAAAAAGAGTGCCGCTGGCATCCATCATTCTGCGTATGCTGTCTGCAGTGCTGTCGTTCTGAGCAAAAATACTCTCTTCTATCTTAATTACTTTTACCTTGCCCATTACTCATTCCACTCCTTTACACGCTCAACAATATAGTCAGCAAGCTCCTTAACTCCCTCACCCGTCTTTGCAGAAATATAGAATACTTTCA
>JAZUII010000024.1:0-22320 GCA_045642105.1 Anaerovoracaceae bacterium
CATCACAGTAGTTAAGCCTGAGGACGAGACTCAGATTAACCTTGCTTATGACATCGAGAGCAAACTCGAGATGGCAGGCGTAGAGGTATGTCTGGACGATAGAGACGAGAGACCTGGAGTTAAGTTCAACGATGCAGACCTCCTCGGAATTCCTGTAAGAATTACAGTAGGAAAGAAGGCTGCTGACGGAATCGTAGAGTACAAGCTCAGAAGAGAGGATCAGGTTACTGAGATGACAGTAGCTGATGCAATCCAGGCAGCTAAGGATATCCACGATGCAGAGGTTTTCGGACTCTAAGACAGAGAGATAGAGACAGGTAGATGCTTTTAGAATTATTCATCGTATTTCTTAAATTAGGAGCATTTACTATCGGAGGCGGCGTTGCGATGATTCCCATACTCAGGGACTCAATGGTGAACGACAAGAAGTGGTTCAGCGACGAGGAGATGGTTGATATTATCGCAGTGTGCCAGGGTCTTCCGGGCGTCATAGCAATTAATATGGCAACTTACGTGGGATTCAGGAAGAAGGGCCTTCTTGGGTCCCTCGTTGCAACTATAGGGGTTATTCTCCCTTCATTTATCATGATTCTGGTTCTGGCAAAAGGAATCGCAACAATCGGTGATAATTTGTATGTGCTTGGCGCATTGGCGGGACTCAGAGCCGCAGCGATAGGAATGGTAATTGTTGCAATATGGCAGGTAAGCAGAATCGCAGCAGACAGCCTGCAGAAGGCTTTTCTTGCAGTGCTGAGTTTTGTGGCCATCGCTTTCTTCAACATGAGCGTAGCGCTGGTTGTGCTGATATTCCTTCTCGGAGGAGCTGCAGGCGGCTGGCTTAGCGGGCGAAAAGAAGGAGGTGGAAGAGAATGAATCTCATCGCACTATTCTCGGTTTTCGCGAAAATCGGTCTGCTCGGATTCGGCGGAGGTATGGCGATTGTCGCTCTGATTTTCGACAGCATTCAGCAGTTCGGAACGATAACGGCTTCGCAGTTTGCTGATATGGTGGCCATAGCACAGGTTACACCCGGACCCATAGCGGTCAATACTGCAACCTATGTGGGATATGAATACGGAGGCGCACTGGGAGCTGCGGTGGCAACACTTGGAGTTGCCGTTCCGGCGTTTGTAATAGTATCGATAGTAGCCAGGGCAGTTGAGAAATACAAGAGCAGTCACATAGTCAAAGGGGCGCTTTCCGGAATAAGACCTGCGACCGTCGGAATGATAGGAACGGCGCTGATTACACTGGCCGGACCTGCTTTTACGGGAGAGACGAGAATAGGTTCATCCCTCTTTGAAATGCTGGCCGGTACGCCGGTGGACATAGCTGCAGTGATAATCTGTATAGCAACAGTGCTTCTTATAGGAAAATTCAAAAAGAATCCATTTGCTGTACTTGTTGCAATGGGGTGCATCGGAGCTCTGCTTGGTGTATAATAGATAGACGCTTTTAACAGATTTGAAAGGAGATTGATACATGAAAATCTACAACACACTCACCAACCGCAAAGAGGAATTCGTTCCAATTGAAGAAGGAAAGGTGAAGATTTATGTCTGTGGACCTACTGTATATAATTTCTTCCATATAGGAAATGCCAGACCGTTCGTAGTTTTCGACACACTCAGAAGATACTTCAAGTACAGAGGCTACGAGGTTAAGTTCGTACAGAACTTCACTGATGTTGACGACAAGATTATCAACAGAGCAAGAGAAGAGGGCATCTCGGCACCAGAAGTATCAGAGAAGTACATCAAAGAGTACTATGATGATGCCAGCGCACTTAACGTAATCAAGGCTGACGTTCATCCTAAGGTAAGTGAGCACATTACTGAGATCATTGACTTCGTTCAGACACTCATCGATAAGGGATATGCTTACGAGGCAGATGGAGATGTATATTACAGCACAAGAAAGTTTGAGGGTTACGGCAAGCTTTCTGGTCAGAACATCGACGACCTTGAGTCAGGTGCTCGTATCGCAGTGGGCGAAGTTAAGAAGGATCCTCTGGATTTCGCACTCTGGAAGGCAAGAAAAGAGCCTGATGAGATTGCATGGGAGTCACCATGGGGGATGGGAAGACCGGGATGGCATATCGAGTGCTCAGCAATGTCAAAGAAGCATCTCGGAGAGACAATCGACATCCACTGCGGCGGACAGGATCTCCAGTTCCCTCATCACGAGAACGAGATTGCGCAGTCAGAGGCATGCAACGGAGTACCGTTTGCTAACTACTGGATGCACAACGGCTACATCACAGTAGACGGAGAGAAGATGTCAAAGTCACTCGGCAACTTCTTCACAGTAAGAGACATCCGCAAGGAATTCACCGGTGACTTTATCAGATTCTTCCTGCTTTCAGGACAGTACCGCCATCCAATTAACTTCAGCGATACTGAGATGAAGTCAGTTAAGACAGGATATGACAGAATCGCTACAGGAATCGAGACACTCGAGTTCCTGACAAAGAACGGTTCAGAGGGCATGACAGATGCAGAGAAGACAGTTCTTGACGGACTCGACAAGTTCAAGACGGCCTTCATCGAGGCGATGGATGATGACCTCAATACAGCAGCAGCTATCTCATCAATCTTCGAGATGATTACTGAGATTAACATTGCAGTTAAGGATGGCGCTTCAAAGGAATTTGCAGAGGCTGCACTCGTTAAGATTCACGAGCTCGCAGACGTACTCGGTGTGTTCAAGAAAGACGAAGAGGATGCAATCGGCGACGACATTCAGGCACTCATCGACGAGAGACAGGCTGCACGTAAAGAGAAGAACTGGGCAAGAGCAGACGAGATCAGAGATATGCTCGCAGCACAGGGAATCACACTCAAGGACACACCACAGGGTGTTCAGATTGTCAGAAACTAGTATGGAGAGAAGTGAAGCCTACAGGCTCAATGTGACATCGCTGGCATACATCGGCGATGCAGCATACGAGCTTGCAATCAGACAGATGCTTATAGAGAAGACCGGTAAGGATGCGGGCAAAATGCATCACGATGCAATCCGTTATGTATCCTCGACAGGTCAGGCGGTTGCGGCAAAGAAGCTCATCAGCGAGGAAATCCTCACAGAGGAGGAGACAAAACTCCTCAAAAGAGCACGCAACCACAGAGCTACTTCGAAGCCGCAGAATGCAGACCCGCGCAATTACAAGTGGGCAACAGGTTTCGAAGCACTTATAGGTTATCTGTACCTTTCGGAAGATGACGAAAGGCTCAGAACAGTAATAGCAGAAGCTGTAAGAATTATAGGAGAAAGCAAGAATGAGTAAGGCAGACCAGCTGTTCGTGAAGATGTGTCAGGACATCATCGATAACGGTTTCAGCACAGAGGGGCTTCCGGTAAGACCTCGCTGGGAAGACGGCACACCTGCACACACAATCAAGAATTTTGGCGTTGTTAACCGATACAACCTGCAGGAAGAGTTCCCTGCACTGACCTTAAGACCTACCGCAATCAAGCTGGCAACAGACGAGATGCTCTGGATCTGGCAGAAGAAGTCCAACAGAGTAGAGGATTTAAAGAGCCATGTATGGGACGAGTGGGCAGGCGAAGACGGAACCATCGGCAAAGCCTACGGATATCAGCTTGCAAAGAAATACCAGTTCAAGCAGGGCGAGATGGACCAGGTTGACAACGTGCTCTGGTGCCTCAAGAACGACAGATATTCAAGAAGGATTCTTACCAACATCTACAACTTCGAGGACCTTCACGAGATGAACCTCGAGCCATGCGCATACAGCATGACTTTTAACGTTAAAGGCGATACCCTTAACGGAATCCTCAACCAGCGCTCGCAGGATATCCTTGCAGCTAACAATTGGAATGTCTGCCAGTATGCAATTCTCCTGATGATGTTCGCACAGGTAAGTGGACTTAAGGCCGGAGAACTCGTACATGTAATCAGCGATGCTCACATCTACGACCGTCACATCGACATCGTTAAAGAGCTGATTCAGAGACCGCAGTATCCTGCGCCAAAGGTTACACTGAACCCTGAGGTTACGAACTTCTATGATTTCACAGCAGACGATGTTATCATCGAGGACTACCAGAAGAATCCTCAGATTAAGAACATTCCGATTGCAATCTAATGTTGTGGAAACTGCCGCACGAGTGTGCGGCAGTTTTTGATTGTCCGGGAGTGTGGAGTGCCCAATGGCAAGACTTTTGTGTGAATCAGAGAAAATCCAGCATATAGACACAAGAATTCGCTTTTTCGGCGAAGAAATTGGGTGTATTGCGGCAAGGAATTATGTGAAATGGAGAATATTTCGTTTACTGACATAAATATGAGGTCGATTGACAGCTTTTTGAGGTGCAGTTCTGCGGGCTTTTCGCATAAAAGCATAGAAACTTGTGTCTTGGAGAAGAATAATTTTGTTTTCACATAAAAAGCTTGTCATTGGGCTTCTAACCCCACCTCTTCTTTCTGCAAACGTGTTTGTGGTATAATGATAAAACTATGATTTAGGAGAAAGGGCTGAATATGAACCTTATAGTAGCAGTAGATGAGAAGTGGGGAATTGGAAGAGACAACGGGCTTCTTGCCAGTGTTCCCGGCGATATGCAGTATTTCAAAGAGCACACAATGGATAAAGTTGTTGTGATGGGACGCAAGACTCTCGAGTCGATGCCGAAGAAGCGCGGCCTGCCAAAACGCATCAATTATGTGCTCACAACTCAGGAGGACTACGAAGCTGAACGCTGCATCATCGTGCATACAGAAGAGGAGCTTTTCAAGGCACTCGAGCAGTATGAGCCGGACGACGTGTTCCTCATCGGCGGGGCTTCGATGTACAACAGATACTATCACCTCTGCGACAAGCTCTATATCACAAAGATGTATGCGGACCTGGGTGCCGATGCTTTCATCATCAATATCGATGAGGATGACCGCTACGAGGTGGTAAGCGAGAGCGAACTTCACGAAGACAACGGCGTTCAGTACCGTTTCTATGTATATCAGAGAAAGAACTCATAAGAGCAGGAGATATTAATGGCAAAGAGAGATAATAAGAGATTTGCAGACAGCGAGAGAAGCACAGCGCCAAAGCGTTCAGGCAAGAACCGTCGTGACTACGCTGATTCAAAGAAGACAGGCACAAGATCATCAGGCAGAAACACATCAGCAAGAGCTGCATATAAGTCGGCACGCCCTGCTTACAAGCAGTACGATGAGCCTCAGATGAACAACTTCGATGATGGAGGCCTTGAGGTCGTTGCAGGACGTAATCCTGTACTCGAGGCGCTTCGCGGTGAGCGTGAAGTTGAGAGAGTCTTTATCGCAAAAGGAGCCGAAGGCTCTATCGCACAGATTAAGGCAATCGCAAAAGAGCAGGGGGTCATCATCGACATCGTAGATAAGGAAAGAATCAATGCTATGGCACCGGGTGAGAGACATCAGGGTGTTGTAGCCAAGGTATCGGAATTCAAGTACTCGAGCATGGACGAAGTTCTTGAGCGCGCAAAGGTCAGCGGTGAGGATCCCTTCCTCATCCTGCTGGATGAGGTAAGCGATCCTCACAACCTCGGCGCAATCATCAGAACTGCGGAATGCGCCGGGGCGCACGGCGTCATCATTCCTAAGAGACGCGCGTGCTCGCTGACCCAGACGGTAGCCAAGAGTGCTGCCGGTGCCATCGAGACAATGCCTGTAGTACAGGTGACTAACCTGAGTAGAACAATCGACGAGCTCAAGGAAATGGGCCTCTGGATTGCAGCTGTTGACATGGACGGTCAGAACTACACAAAGGCTGCGCTTAACGGACCTATCGGTATCGTAATCGGCAACGAGGGTAAAGGCATCAGCCGGCTTGTCAAAGAGAAATGTGATTTTACCGTAGCGATACCTATGAAGGGCACAATCAACTCGCTTAACGCATCCAACGCAGCGGCGATAATAATGTACGCTATCAGAAGATGCAGAGATAATCTTATATAGAGGGAACTGGTCTGTTGGATGACTCAGTCGCGCAACAGCGCAAAACATTGCCGAAAATAAGTGCAGAATGCTTGACTTTGACGGCAAGTGCGTATATTATTATCAAGCGACTTTATGTAATTCACCAACAGAGCGAACATTCCGCTCTGCTTTTGGATTGAAATAATGATTTTGCAAACACTAACTGATAAGGAGAAGAACAATGGCAGCAGGTGTAAGAAATAAGATCATTCTCGCATGCACAGAATGCAAGCAGAGAAACTACAACACAATGAAGAACAAGAGAAACAACCCTGACAGAATCGAGCTTATGAAGTATTGCAAGTTCTGCAACAAGGAGACTCTTCACAAGGAGACAAAGTAATTATGTTTGAATATCTTAAGGGCGTCAGACAGGAAATTAAGAAGGTTGTATGGCCTACTAAGGAGGAGCTTGGAACAAACACTGTAGTTGTTCTGGTTACTTGTGCTTTCTTTGCGGCAGCTTTCTGGCTCATTGATACAGGATTCCTGGCAGCACTTAAGGGAATTCTCGGTATTACACTTTCCTAGTTCACAACGGAGATGGTTTTATTATGACAGATATCGATAACAAGAATGTGAATAAGACCACAGTTTCACCTCTTGCAGGCGAGGGCCTCAGAGGAGACGGAACAGCAAAGTGGTACGTGGTTCACACATATTCGGGTTATGAGAATAAGGTCAAGACAAGCATCGAGAGAATGGTAGAATACCGCGGAATGCAGGACTACATTCTTGAGGTTGTAATTCCTACCGAGGAGCGTATCGAGATTAAGGATGGTGTCAAGAAGGTAAAGACAAAGAAGCTTTTCCCTGGATACGTTGTAATCAAGATGATTGTCAACAACGAGACATGGTACCTCGTAAGAAATACTGAGGGTGTAACCGGTTTCGTAGGACACGGCTCTAACCCAATTCCTCTTACGAAAGAAGAAATCGTAAGAATGGGAGTTGAGAAACTCAGAATCGACCTGGATGTTGAAGTTGGAGACACAATCCGCATTATAGGAGGCCTTTTCGAGGGTCAGATGGGTATTGTTGAAGCCATCAATCCTGAGAAGCAGATTGTAAAAGTAAAGATTTCAATGTTCGGTAGAGATACTCCTGCAGAACTCGAGTTCTCGCAGGTAAGCAAACTGAAGTAGTTACTGCTTCAGCTTGACAATTGAATATTAAGAAAGGAGAAGACAAATGGCAAAGAAGATCGATGGCTATATTAAGCTTCAGATCCCTGCCGGCGGAGCTACACCAGCACCTCCAGTTGGTCCTGCACTTGGACAGAAGAGTGTTAACATCATGGACTTCTGTAAGCAGTTCAATGCAAGAACAGCTGACCAGAGTGGAATGATTATTCCTGTAGTTATCACAGTATACTCAGACAGATCATTCTCATTCGTATGCAAGACTCCACCAGCTGCAGTACTTATTAAGAAGGCAGCAGGAATTGAGTCAGGTTCAGGTGAGCCTAACAAGACTAAGGTTGCATCAATCACAGTCGCACAGGCAGAAGAGATCGCTAAGACAAAGATGCCGGATCTCAACGCAGCATCTCTTGAGGCAGCAACAGATATGATCAAGGGAACAGCTCGCAGCATGGGAGTTACGGTAGTTGAGTAATGCAGTGGGAGGCAGTCTTTAACTAGATGCCGTCAGTACCACCAAGGAGGATTAAATGAAAAGATCAAAGAGATACAATGCAATGGTCGAGAACTTCGACAAGCAGGAGCTTTTCGATGTTGCAGGAGCAGTATCAAAGGTAAAGGAGCTCTCAAACGCAAAGTTTGATGAGACAATCGAGATGCACTTCCGTCTCGGAGTTGATGGAAGACACGCTGATCAGCAGGTAAGAGGCGCTATTGTACTGCCACACGGTACAGGTAAGAGCAAGAAAGTTCTTGTTTTCGCTAAGGGACCTAAGGCAGAAGAGGCAAAGGCAGCAGGAGCTGACTTCGTAGGCGCTGAGGACATGGCTGAGAAGATTCAGAAAGAGGGATGGTTCGATTTCGATGCAGTAGTAGCTACACCGGACATGATGGGCGTTGTAGGACGTCTTGGTAAGGTTCTCGGTCCTAAGGGACTCATGCCTAACCCTAAGTCAGGAACAGTTACTATGGATCTCGAGAAGGCTCTCGCTGATATCAAGGCTGGTAAGGTAGAGTACCGTCTTGACAAGGCTAACATTATCCACGTAATCATTGGTAAGAAGTCATTCACAGAAGAGCAGCTTGCAGCTAACGCTAACGCTATCATCGGCGCTATCGCAAAGGCTAAGCCAGCAGCAGCTAAGGGACAGTACTTCAAGAGCGTTACTATCGCTTCAACAATGAGCCCTGGAGTAAAGATTAACACAGCAGGACTTGGTCAGTAAGTTACTGGTTAAGACCGCAAACTGAAACAGAATACTAACCTAAGACAGCGGGTGCGAAAGCTTAATTTCCCGCCGAGGTACAATATATATTGAACCCCGCTGTCTAGATAGAGCGGGGTAGTTTGTACCTATTCTATTCTGTCGGCTCCTCAGAGAGCCGGGACACTGCCGGGATTATCCCGACAATGACTATGAACGGCAGAACCGTTCAGGAAAGGAGAATATATGTCTGTAGAAGCAAAACAAGCTAAGCAGGTAATCATCGACGAGATTAAGGAAAGAATTGAAAATTCCGTATCAGTAGTAGTTGTAGATTACCTTGGAATCACAGTAGAAGAGGCAGACAAGCTCAGAACTTCACTTAGAAATGAGAATGTTGCCTTCACTGTATACAAGAATTCACTTGTAAAGAGAGCTATTGCCGGAACACCTTACGAGGCGCTCGGTGATGCACTCAAAGGATCAAGTGCTCTTGCATTCTGCGAGGAAGATGCAACAGCATCAGCAAGAGTAATTTCAAAGGCTATCAAAGAGTATAAGAAGATGGCTTTCAAGGGCGGAATCGTTGAGGGCGTTGTATATGACAAGGCTCAGATCGAAGAGTTCGCAGAGATCCCATCAAGAGAGGAGCTCATCGCTCGTTTCATGGGAAGCATCCAGTCTCCAATGACAAAGCTTGCACTCACACTGAAGGCAATTGCAGAGGCAGGAGAAGAGGTTGCAGAGGCATAAGCCTAACCTACTTAAACAAGATTTTTTCACATGGCGGCATGGATAATAAAGTCGCATAGAATTCAGAAAAGGAGAAACAAACAATGGATAAGAATCAGATCATTGAGGCTCTTAAGGGTATGAGCATTCTTGAGATCAACGAGCTCGTTAAGGCTCTTGAGGAGGAGTTCGGTGTATCAGCAGTAGCAGTAGCAGGTCCAGCAGCTGGCGCAGGCGCAGCAGATGCAGCAGAGGAGAAGTCAGAGTTCAACGTAGTACTCGCTGAGATCGGTGCAGAGAAGATCAAGGTTATCAAGGCTGTAAGAGAGGCTACAGGACTTGGTCTTAAGGAAGCTAAGGAGCTCGTAGATTCAGCTCCAGCTGTAATCAAGGAGAACGTTGAGACAGCAGAGGCTAACGCTCTTAAGGAGGCTCTTGAGGCTGTTGGCGCTAAAGTTGAGCTTAAGTAATCACCTCGACATTTCCCATTACGCGTCATCTCAGAAATCTCTCGCGTGCTCACGTACGGCAAGTACGCTCCGCTCGCTCGACCTTTCGTTCCTCGCGTAATGAAAAATCTTTTCGGTGATTTGTTGGCTAAAGCAACTGGCTACAGATACATGCACAACGAAATCCGAAGGGAACTGATACAGAAATCGCGAAGCGATTTCTACCGCTGGCAAGTAGGTTAATTCGAAAACCAGAGCGTTTCGTGCGAAGCATATGAATCGCGACTTACAAATTGGACCCTGCGATATGGGCCCGAACCAGACAATAATCGAATTGAGTCCTGTAACAGGGGCTCAATTCGTGCGTTTAGGAGAAGCCTGATTCTCGCCAAAAAACACATTTTTTTGACGAAATCTTGCACTTTTTCAAAAACAAAACCGTTTTTTCTCAAGCAGACAAGGAGTGGAATATGCCAAAACCAATACAAGTCGGTAGGAAAGAGCGTATGACATATGCGAAGATCAATGAAGTTTGCGAGATGCCTAACCTCATCGATATTCAGACACAGTCATACAAATGGTTCATCGAAGAGGGACTCGGTGAGGTTCTCGAAGATGTATCACCTATCCGTGACACAACTAACACACTTAGTCTTGAGTTTGCAGATTTCTCTTTCTCAGATACTCCTAAGTATGATCAGGAGGAGTGCAAGGAAAGAGATGCAACCTATGCCACTGCTCTTACCGTAAAGGTTAGACTCATCAACACTGAGACTGGTGAGATTAAAGAGCAGGATGTATTTATGGGTGATTTCCCTCTCATGACAGAGAAGGGAACATTTATCTACAATGGTGCTGAGAGAGCTATCGTTACACAGCTCGTAAGATCTCCGGGACCATATTATGATGTTGACGATAAATCGGGCGCAAATCTCTACTCATCACAGATTATCCCTAACAGAGGAGCATGGCTCGAGTACGAGACAGATACTCAGGGTGTAATCTATGTAAGAGTTGACAGAACAAGAAAGCAGCCTGTTACATCTTTCCTGAGAGCACTGGATATGGTCAGTGACAAGTACAGCCTCGGCAGCAACGAGGATATTCTGAATCTTTTCGGAGATGAGGACAGACTGTACAGAACTCTCGAGAAGGATAGCACCAAGAACGGCGAGGATGGACTCAAGGATCTCTACAGAAGACTGAGACCTGGAGATCCTCCAACACCAGACAACGCTAAGTCGATGCTTTCAACACTGCTCTTCGACCCTAAGCGTTATGACCTCGCAAAGGTTGGTAGATTTAAATATAACGGCAAGCTCGGCCTCATGAACAGACTCATCGATGCTGAAGCAGCAGAGGATGTTATCGATCCTAATACAGGAGAGGTTCTCGTTGAGGCAGGCGGCAAGATCTCAAGAGAGATGGCTGAGATTATCGAGGATGCCGGCGTTGTTTCTGTACTCTGTAAGAGTAAGCTGACTAACGACGATTCAGTTACAAAGGTAATCGGTAACAACTTCGTTAATCCTGCTAAGTACGTAGACTTTGACCTGACACCATTCAAGCTGTCAGAGAAAGTTTTCTACCCTGTACTCAAGGAGATTCTTGACGAAGCAGACGGCGATGAAGAGAAGATCAGAGCCGGAATCGCAAGAAAAAAGAAAGAGCTTTCACCTAAGAACATTATTATCGAGGACATTATCGCTTCAGTCAGCTACATCCTGAATCTCAACCATGGTATAGGAGAGACTGATGATATCGACCACCTCGCTAACAGAAGACTTAAGACAGTAGGAGAGCTGCTGCAGAACCAGTGCAGAATCGGTTTTGCAAGAATGGAGAGAACTATTAAGGAGAGAATGACTACTGAGAATTCTACTCCACAGCAGCTGATCAACATCAGACCTGTAACAGCAGCAATCAAGGAGTTCTTCGGAAGTTCACAGCTGTCACAGTTCATGGATCAGAACAACCCTCTTGCTGAGCTCACACACAAGAGAAGACTTTCAGCACTCGGACCAGGCGGACTTTCAAGAGAGAGAGCCGGATTCGAGGTTAGAGATGTACACTATTCACACTACGGAAGAATGTGTCCTATCGAGACTCCTGAAGGTCCTAACATCGGACTTATCGGTTCACTTACAACATACGGAATTATCAATGAGTACGGTTTCATCGAGACTCCATACCAGGTTGTTAAGGACGGAGCTGTAACAGGTGAGGTTAGATACCTTTCCGCAGCAGAAGAAGATCTCATGGTAGTAGCTCAGGCAAATGAGCCTCTCGATGAGAACGGACGTTTCATCAACAACAAGGTTGCTGTAAGAGGAGTTAAGGGAGAGATTACACTTGCTCAGGCTAAGGATGTTCACTATATGGACGTATCACCTAAGCAGGTAGTATCAGTAGCTACAGCTATGATTCCTTTCCTCGAGAACGACGACGCCAACCGTGCGCTCATGGGTTCAAACATGCAGAGACAGGCAGTACCTCTGCTCGTAACAGAGGCTCCTTATGTAGGAACAGGTATCGAGTACAAGGCAGCTTGTGACTCAGGTGCAGTTGTTCTTGCAAAGGCTGCAGGTTATGTAGAGTATGTAGACGCTACGACAGTCAAGATCAGAAGAGATGACAATGGCGACATTGATACATACAAGATGCTCAAGTTCAAGCGTTCAAACCAGGGAACATGCATCAACCAGAGACCTATTGTTGCTTACGGTGAGCACATCGAGGCTGGCGAGGTTGTAGCAGATGGTCCATCAACAAATCTCGGTGAGATTTCACTTGGTAAGAACCTGCTCGTAGGATTCATGACATGGGAAGGATACAACTACGAGGATGCTATCATCCTTAACGAGAGACTTCTCATGGGCGACGTACTCACATCACTTCACATAGAGAAGCACGAGTGCGAAGCTAGAGATACTAAGCTCGGACCAGAAGAGATTACAAGAGATATCCCTAACGTTGGAGACAGCGCTCTTAAGGAGCTTGACGAAGAGGGTATCATCAGAGTCGGCGCTGAGGTTAAGTCAACAGACATCCTCGTTGGTAAACTGACACCTAAGAGCGAGACAGACCTCACACCAGAGGCTAGAATGCTCAGAGCTATCTTCGGCGAGAAGTCAAAGGAAGTAAGAGATACTTCACTCAGACTGCCTCACGGAGAAGCCGGAATCGTTATCGACGTAAGAGTCTTTGACAGATCCAACAGCTCAGAACTCCCACTAGGAGTTAACAAAATCGTTAGAGTATATATCGCAACAAAGAGAAAGATTAACGTCGGCGATAAGATGGCCGGACGTCACGGTAACAAGGGTGTAATCTCAAGAATTCTTCCTGAGGAGGATATGCCGTTCAAGGAAGATGGTGAGTGCCTGCAGGTAATGCTGAACCCACTGGGCGTACCTTCACGTATGAACGTTGGTCAGGTCCTCGAGGTTCATCTCGGTCTTGCTGCTAAAACAAAGGGATGGTACATCGCTACTCCTGTATTCGATGGCGCAAGAGAGCAGGATGTTATCGATCTCCTCGATGAATGCGGATACTCAAAGACTGGTAAGCTGAGACTCAGAGACGGTAGAACAGGTGAGTACTTCGACAATCCTGTAACCGTTGGATACATGTACATGCTCAAGCTCCACCATCTTGTAGATGATAAGATTCACGCAAGATCAACCGGTCCTTACTCACTTGTAACTCAGCAGCCTCTCGGAGGTAAGGCTCAGTTCGGTGGTCAGAGATTCGGAGAGATGGAAGTATGGGCTCTCGAGGCTTACGGTGCAGCTTATACACTTCAGGAAATCCTGACAGTTAAGTCCGACGATATCATCGGAAGAACAAAGACTTACGAGTCAATCATTAACGGAGTAAATATTCCGGAACCTGGTATTCCAGAGTCTTTCAAGGTACTTATCAAGGAGCTTCAGGCACTCGCACTCGACATCAAGACTATGTCAGGCGACGATCAGGAAATCAGAATCAGAGATACTTCCGAGTATGAGGGAGCTCTCACAACTGACAGAATGATCAGCGAGAACGACAGAAGACATGAGAGAGATCGTGAGAGAGCTGAGTACAACGAGGCTACAACAGTTACTCCTGATGTTATGACAATAGACAATGTTGATGCTGAAGATATGAGCGTGCTCAGCTCACTCGAAGGCATTGATATGGAATCAGAATTTTAATGTGGAGGGAGGAAAATATTATGGATAACATTAACAATCAAGATTTAAGAAATATTGAATCCCTGCAGATTAGACTTGCATCAACAGAAGCAATGCTCGAGTGGTCGCACGGTGAGGTTACAAAGCCTGAGACAATCAACTACAGATCACTTAAGCCTGAGTATGACGGACTTTTCTGTGAAAAGATTTTCGGACCTACAAAGGACTGGGTTTGCGGATGCGGCAAGTACAACAAGATCAGATATAAGGGTCTCGTATGCCCATACTGCGGAGTAGAGGTAACAAAGGCCAAGGTTAGAAGAGAGCGCATGGGTCACATCAAGCTCGTTTCACCTGTATCACATATCTGGTATTTCAAGGGAATTCCTTCAAGAATCGGACTGATTCTTGACATGACCCCAAAGAATCTCGAGAGAGTTCTGTATTTTGCAAACTTCGTTATTACAAGCCTTGACAGCGATGCAAGACACGCAGACTACGAGAGCGGAATGCTCTACGGAGAACTGACAAAGGATCTCGAGAGAATCGATAAAGAATACGAGGCTCTGATTGAGAGATACCCTGATGACGCAGAAGCATTCACAAAGAGATGCGAGAAAGAGAAGTTCGTAAGATCACAGGCTTACGAAGACTTCCTGAAGCTCGAGTACAAGACTCTTTATGATGGCGAAGAGGAAATATATCAGGTAATGGAGTCCTGCTACGGCCGTGGAAAGTATTTCACAGGCGCTATGGGAGCAGAGGCAATCAAGAAGCTTCTTCAGGATATCGACGTTGAAGAGATGTCTGTAAGCCTGAGAGAGCAGCTTAAGACTGCATCAGGTCAGAAGAAGGCAAGACTCGTAAAAATTCTCGAAGTTGTTGAGGCTTTCAGAACTTCAGGAAACAAGCCTGAGTGGATGATTCTGGATGTAATCCCTGTAATTCCACCAGATCTGAGACCTATGGTTCAGCTCGATGGAGGAAGATTTGCAACATCAGACCTCAACGATCTTTACAGAAGAGTAATCAACAGAAACAACAGACTCAACAAGCTTTTCGAACTCGGCGCACCTGATATCATTATCAGAAACGAGAAGAGAATGCTCCAGGAGGCTGTAGATGCACTTATCGACAATGGCAGAAGAGGCAGAGCTGTAACAGGAGCTGCCGGCAGAAAGCTCAAGTCACTTTCAGATATGCTCAAGGGTAAGCAGGGAAGATTCCGTCAGAACCTGCTCGGAAAGAGAGTTGACTTCTCAGGCCGTTCAGTAATCGTAGTAGGACCGGAACTCAAGTTCTATCAGTGCGGACTTCCTAAGACAATGGCTCTCGAACTCTTCAAGCCTTTCATCATGCAGAAGCTTGTACAGGATGAAATCGCTTACAACACAAAGAAGGCGAGAACCATGGTTGAAAAAGGAGAGCCTGAGGTATGGGATGTTCTCGATTATGTAATCAAGGATCACCCTGTTCTCCTGAACCGTGCTCCGACCCTGCACAGACTTGGTATCCAGGCGTTCGAGCCAGTACTTGTAGAGGGTAAGGCTATCAAGCTCCACCCACTGGTATGTACAGCGTTCAACGCCGACTTCGACGGAGACCAGATGGCCGTTCACGTACCACTGTCCGTTGAGGCACAGGCTGAGGCAAGATTCCTGATGCTTTCAGTTAACAACATCCTTGCTCCTAAGGATGGTTCCCCAATCACTATCCCTACACAGGATATGATTCTGGGTTCATACTACCTCACACATCCTGGCCTTGTTGCCAAGTATGATGAGGAAGGAAATGTAATCGATGACATGGTTGACCCACTGCCAGCAAAGGCACCTGAAGGATATGTAAGAGTTCCTGAGAAAGGTGACGGCAAGTGCTTCGCTGACTACGATGAAATGATGATGGCATATCAGGCAGGCATCGTAGCAATCCACGCGAAGGTTAAGGTAAGAATGAAGCTCAACGAAGAGGACCCTGGCCAGCTCGTAGAGTCGACCGTAGGACGTTTTATCTTCAACAGCGGACTTCCACAGGACATGGGATTCATTGACAGAGAGGCTGATCCATACTCACTTGAAGTAGACTTCCTCTGCGACAAGAAGGCTCTCGGAAGAATCATCGACAAGTGCTTCAAGAAGCACGGCAACACCGAAACAGTTCTTATGCTCGACTATGTAAAGAGCATGGGATACCACTACTCAACAATCGGAGCTATTACAATCAGTATCGCCGACATGGAGATTCCTGAGAAGAAGGGCGAGATTGTTGCTGCAGCTGAGAAGAACATCGAGAAATTCGAGGCAGCTTACAGACGTGGTCTGATGAGTGACAAGGAGAGATACGACGCTACTATCAAGGTATGGAAAGAAGCAACAGACGACGTTGCTGATGCACTGATGGATAGCCTTGGCACAATGAACAACCTGTTCATCATGGCTAATTCAGGAGCCAGAGGTAATAAGAACCAGATCAGACAGGTCGGAGGTATGAGAGGTCTGATGGCCAATGCTACAGGTCATACTGTAGAGATTCCTATCAAGGCAAACTTCCGTGAAGGTCTGTCAATTCTGGAGTACTTCATTTCATCAAACGGTGCTCGTAAGGGTCTGGCCGATACAGCGCTTAGAACAGCTGACTCAGGTTACCTGACAAGAAGACTTGTAGATATTTCACACAGCGTAATCATCAACATCGATGACTGCGGCTCAACAGAGGGTGTAGAGGTATCAGCAATCAGAGATGACAACGCAGAAATCGAGAAGCTCCACGAGAGAATCGCAGGACGTTTCACAACTGAGGACGTAATCAGCCCTAAGACAGGCGAGGTTATGGTTGCTTCAGGAGAGTACATCACTGATTCAATGGCTGAGGCAATCGAGAACGAGGGCATCAAGTCAGTATTCGTAAGATCAGTAATGACATGTCGTGCTAAGCAGGGCGTATGTGCACACTGCTACGGTAAAAACCTTGCCACAGGCAAGCTCGTTCTACCAGGCGAGGCTGTTGGTATCATTGCTGCTCAGTCAATCGGTGAGCCGGGTACACAGCTGACAATGAGAACATTCCATACAGGCGGAGTTGCCGGCGGAGATATCACTCAGGGTCTTCCAAGAGTAGAGGAGCTCTTCGAGGCACGTAAGCCTAAGGGTCTTGCAGAAATCTGCGAGGCAGATGGTACAGTAATTGCTATCGAGCCAAGAGAAGATAACAAGACTGACGTAGTTGTTCGTGAAGAGGACGGAGAAAGAACATACGTTGTTCCATTCGGAGCAAGAATCAATGTTCAGATGAACCAGCAAGTAAAGGCTGGTGGCCAGATTACAAAGGGACCTCTTGATCCTCACGATATCATGCGCATACTTGGTGTCGACGGAGTATACGAGTACCTCGTAAAGGAAGTACAGAAGGTATATAAGACACAGGGTGTAGATATCAACGACAAGCACATCGAAGTAATCGTCAGCCAGATGCTTTCAAAGTACAAGGTTGAGGATGCAGGCGATACAAGCCTTCTCCCTGGCGGACAGTACTCAAAGATTGAAATCGAAGAGGCTAATGCACAGGCAGAACTGGCAGGCGGAAAGCCAAGTACTGCAGAGCAGCAGCTCCTCGGTATCACAAAGGCTGCCCTTGCTACTACATCATTCCTCTCAGCAGCATCATTCCAGGAGACAACAAGAGTTCTGACAGATGCGTCCATCAAGGGTAAGACTGACAGACTTGAGGGTCTCAAGGAGAATGTAATGATTGGTAAGCTCATCCCTGCAGGTACAGGTATGAAGATGTACAGAAATGTCGAAGTTGAATACGGCGAGAACGACTGGAGAATGAAGGACGAAGATGTCTTTGCAGAAGCAGAAGAAGAGCCTGTTGCAGAGTACGACGGATCAATCGTTGAAGGCTACGAAGAAGAAACAATCGCAGAGACTGAAGTCGCTCCAGCTGAAGAAGCTGTAGAAGACGAAATTATCGAAGAAATCACTTCAGATGATGAGACAAAAGCTGAATAAGGGAGTGGAGTAAAAGTCTCAAACCCTTGAAAATCAGCGGGATAGCATATTGACAAGCCTTGCTTTTCAATGCTAAAATGACTAGGTTCGAGGATCTTGCAGACCGGACGTATGTGTCGGTCTGCAAGTTTGCTTGATAAAAAATATCGGAAGAAAGGAGAATAAAATGCCTACAATTAACCAGTTAGTTCGTCAGGGCAGAACAAGCACTGTTAAGAAGTCAACAGCACCTGCTCTCGGAAAGAACATGAACACACTCAGAAAGACTCTTACTGACGTTAACTCACCTCAGAAGAGAGGAGTATGTGTAGCGGTTAAGACTGTAACACCTAAGAAGCCTAACTCAGCTCTGAGAAAAGTTGCCAGAGTAAGACTTACTAACGGAATGGAAGTTACAGCTTATATTCCTGGTATCGGCCACAACCTTCAGGAGCACTCAGTTGTTCTTGTAAGAGGTGGAAGAGTTAAGGACCTCCCTGGTGTAAGATATCACATCATCAGAGGAACACTCGATGCAGCAGGAGTTGCTAACCGTGGTCAGAGTCGTTCAAAGTACGGCGCTAAGAGACCTAAGAAGAAGTAGTTGAATTTTATCGGTTAAAAGGCATCTCTTTTATATATAAAAGAGGCGCCGCGGGAACAGCGCCGCGAGTAAGCTCGCTTTTATAAGCGAACCGAAGAAATTCGCGACATTGTTAACGAGTACCGACTGTTATTAAGGAGGGAAGAGAAGTGCCTAGAAAAGGTAATGTACCAAAGAGAGAAGTACTTCCAGATCCAGTCTACGGTAGCGTAGTCCTTGCAAAGCTTATTAACAGCATCATGCTCGACGGAAAGAAGGGCGTTGCACAGAAGATTGTGTACGATGCATTTGATAAGATCAAGGAGACAACTGGAGAGGATCCAATGGAGGTCTTCGAGAAGGCAATGAACAACATCATGCCTGTTCTGGAAGTTAAAGCAAGAAGAATTGGTGGTGCGAACTACCAGGTTCCTATCGAAGTAAGACCTGAAAGACGTCAGACTCTCGGAATTCGTTGGCTCACAAGATACACAAGAGCTAGAGGCGAGAGAACAATGGCTGAGAGACTTGCAAAGGAGCTCATGGATGCTGCTAACAACACTGGTGCTTCCGTAAAGAAGAAGGAAGACACACACAAGATGGCAGAGGCAAACAAGGCTTTTGCACACTTCAGATTCTAATTGGCCGAGTTTTTTGTTCGTCAATCGTTACAGAATAATTTGAAGTGAGTAAAAGAAAGGAAACAATAAACCATGGCTAAAAGAGCGTTTTCACTCGAGAAGACAAGAAATATCGGTATCATGGCGCACATCGATGCGGGTAAGACCACTACTACTGAGAGAATCCTGTTCTACACAGGAAGAACTCACAAGATTGGTGAGACTCACGAGGGTGCTGCTACAATGGACTGGATGGAGCAGGAGCAGGAGCGTGGTATTACAATCACATCCGCTGCTACAACAGCTCAGTGGAAAGATACAAGAATCAACATTATTGATACACCGGGACACGTTGACTTTACTGTAGAGGTAGAGAGATCACTTCGTGTACTGGACGGTGCCGTAATGGTACTCTGTGCTAAGGGCGGAGTTGAGCCACAGTCAGAGACAGTTTGGAGACAGGCTGAGAAGTATAACGTTCCAAGAATGATTTTCGTTAACAAGATGGATATCCTTGGAGCTAACTTCTATCGTGTCGTAGACATGATTCATGACAGACTGAAGGCAAATGCTGTACCTGTACAGCTGCCAATCGGTGCTGAGAGCGAGTTCGTTGGTATCATCGACCTTATCAGAATGAAGGCCGAGGTATACAAGGACGACCTCGGAAAGCAGATTGAGGAGCAGGAGATTCCTGAGAACCTCCTCGAGACAGCAACTGCTTGGAGAGAGCAGCTTGTAGAGTCTGTTGCTGAGAGTGATGAGGAACTCATGATGAAGTACCTCGAGGGAGAGGAACTCACAGAAGAGGAAATCAGAACAACAATCAGAAAGCAGACAATCAAGGGCGAGATGTATCCTGTATTCTGCGGTTCCGCTTACAAGAACAAGGGCGTTCAGCTCATGCTCGACGGAGTTGTAGACTACATGCCATCACCTCTCGATATCCCTGCTATCAAGGGTGTTAACCCTGATACAGAGGAAGAGGATGACAGAAAGGCAAGCGATAAGGAGCCATTCTCAGCTCTCGCATTTAAGATCATGGCTGACCCATACGTTGGTAAGCTCGCATTCTTCAGAGTTTACTCAGGAACACTGAACTCAGGTTCATATGTTCTCAACGCAACAAAGGGTAAGAAGGAGAGAATCGGAAGAATCCTCCAGATGCACGCTAACCACCGTGATGAGATCGATCAGGTTTTCTCAGGTGATATCGCTGCAGCTGTAGGTCTGAAGCAGACTACAACAGGTGACACACTCTGTGACGAGGATCATCCAATCATCCTCGAGTCAATGGAATTCCCAGAGCCAGTAATCGAGATTGCTATCGAGCCTAAGACCAAGATCGGTCAGGAGAAGATGGGTATCGCACTTGCTAAGCTCGCTGAAGAGGATCCAACATTCAGAACTTACACAAACCCTGACACAGGTCAGACAATTATCGCAGGAATGGGTGAGCTCCACCTCGAGATCATCGTTGACAGACTCCTCAGAGAGTTCAAGGTAGAGGCTAACGTTGGTAAGCCACAGGTTTCCTACAAGGAGACAATCACTGCAGAGGTCGACGAGGATTACAAGCACAAGAAGCAGTCAGGTGGATCTGGACAGTACGGACATGTCAAGTTCAGACTTTACCCAAGAGAGGCCGGCTCCGGCGTCGAGTTCAAGAACGCAATCGTTGGTGGTGCTATTCCTAAGGAGTACATCCCTAAGATTGAGGAGGGTATGAACGAGGCAATGCAGTCAGGTCCTGTAGCTGGATATCAGGTTGTAGACGTTGGTATCGAGCTCTATGATGGTTCATACCACGAGGTAGACTCATCAGAGATGGCATTCAAGATTGCAGCTTCAATGGGATTCAAGGAAGCTTGCAAGAAGGCAAAGCCAGTTCTTCTCGAGCCTATCTTCAAGGTTGAAGTAACAGTTCCTGAGAACTATATGGGAGATATCATCGGAGACATCAGCTCAAGAAGAGGAAGAATCGAAGGTTCTGACATCAACAACGGAGCTGCTGTTGTAAGAGGATTTGTTCCACTGTCAGAGATGTTCGGATACGCAACAGATCTGCGTTCAAGAACACAGGGTAGAGGTGTGTACGTAATGCAGTTCGACCACTTCGACAAGCTCCCTGAGAGCCTGACAGAAAAGATTGCAAAATAAGTAATTTCAAAGAAGTTTAATCATTTAGGAGGAAACAAATGGCTAAGCAGAAGTATGAGAGAACCAAGCCACATATTAACATTGGTACAATCGGACACGTAGACCATGGTAAGACAACTCTGACAGCTGCAATCACAAGCGTACTTCACGCAAAGTACGGACTTGGCGGAAACGTAGCATTCGATCAGATTGACAAGGCACCAGAAGAGAAGGCAAGAGGAATCACGATCTCAACAGCACACGTTGAGTACGAGACACCAAACAGACACTACGCACACGTAGACTGTCCGGGCCACGCAGACTATGTAAAGAACATGATCACAGGAGCTGCACAGATGGACGGAGCAATCCTCGTATGTGCTGCAACAGACGGACCAATGCCACAGACAAGAGAGCACATCCTGCTTTCAAGACAGGTAGGAGTACCATACATCATCGTATTCCTTAACAAGTGCGACATGGTAGATGACGAGGAGCTTCTTGATCTCGTAGAGATGGAAGTAAGAGAGCTTCTTGACGAGTATGAGTTCCCTGGCGATGACACACCAATCGTAAGAGGATCAGCACTGAAGGCACTTGAGGATCCAAACGGAGAGTGGGCAGATAAGGTAGTAGAGCTCATGGAGGCAGTAGATGCATACATCCCAGAGCCAGAGAGAGCAAACGACCAGCCATTCCTGATGCCAGTAGAGGACGTATTCTCAATCACAGGAAGAGGAACAGTAGCAACAGGAAGAGTAGAGAGAGGAATGCTCAAGGTAGGTGACGAGGTAGAAATCGTAGGACTTACAGAGGAGAAGAGAAAGGTAGTCTGCACAGGCGTAGAGATGTTCAAGAAGACACTCGACGAGGCAGAGACAGGCGACAACATCGGAGCACTCCTTAGAGGTGTACAGAGAACAGAGATCGAGAGAGGACAGGTTCTCGCAAAGCCAGGTACAATCCACCCACACACAAAGTTCAAGGGACAGGTATACGTACTTAAGAAGGAAGAGGGTGGAAGACACACACCATTCTTCAATGGATACAGACCACAGTTCTACTTCAGAACAACAGACGTAACAGGAGATCTTCAGCTTCCAGAGGGCACAGAGATGTGCATGCCTGGAGATAACGTAGTAATGGAGATTTCACTGATCACTCCAATCGCTATCGAGGAGGGACTGAGATTCGCTATCAGAGAGGGCGGAAGAACAGTAGGATCAGGCGTAGTTACAGAGATTATCGAATAATTCGGCTTGAAATGATAAACAGCAGGAGCTTCGGCTCTTGCTGTTTTTTCGTG
>JAZUII010000025.1:0-4406 GCA_045642105.1 Anaerovoracaceae bacterium
TGGTTTGTCTTCCTAAGACCGCTTGGCCTCCGACTTATCTTCTTCATCTCCTTCATAATCTTGAGAAGATCCTGGTCGGTTAACTTGTATTCCAGATCTATATCATAATAGAAGCCGTTTTCTATTGATGGTCCGATTGCAAGCTTTGCCTCAGGCCAGATTCTCTTAATAGCCTGTGCAAGAACGTGAGATGTTGTGTGTCTGTACATATCCCTCACTTCTTGGTCGTTAAAATCAATCTTTACTTTTGCCATGTCCGTACTCCTTTTGTAAATTCAATCATAGTCGAATAATTATATCACTTTTCGCGCATTATTTATATTATTATCTTGGTTTGATTACAACAATCTCTTCTGCCGCAACTGCTGCTTCAACCAGTGCATCAACATCAAGAGCTGACTCTGATCTCTCGATATCCTTAAGTCTTGGCTTTGTAACAGGGTGCTTTGGAAGGAATACTGTACAGCAGTCTTCATAAGGCTGAATTGAGATGTCGTATGTTCCGATTTCCTTAGCCTTTTCCATGATATCAACCTTATCCATAGCGATAAGTGGTCTCATAACCGGCATCTTTACAACTGAATCAGTTACAACAAGTGCTTCTGCAGTCTGGCTTGCTACCTGTCCAAGGTCTTCTCCGGTGATGAGCATCATGTTCTTGTTCTTTATTGCAATCTGCTCGGCAATTCTCATCATGAATCTTCTTACAAGCAGAGTTGTCTCATCTTCAGGACAGTTCTGCACAATCTGCTCCTGAATAGGAAGAAGGTTGATACAGTGCATCTTTATGGTTCCCATATATCCTGCAAGCACTGCACAGAGATCTTCAACTTTCTTCTGTGCTCTTGGGCTTGTATAAGGATATGAGTGGAAGTGAACAGCCTCGATGGTCATTCCTCTCTTTGCCATCATAAACGCAGCAACAGGACTGTCAATACCTCCCGACATAAGAATCATTCCTCTGCCGTTGGTACCGAGCGGCAGACCGCCGAAACCTTTTATTTTATCTCTGAAAATATATGCGCCTTCATGTCTTACATCGACGAAGAGCTCGCAGTCCGGATTATGAACATCAACCTTCAGAACCTTGCAGGTCTTGAGGACGATTGCTCCGACAATCTTACCAATCTCTGGCGACTGAACGGGGAAATTCTTATCCGCTCTCTTTCCTCTTACCTTGAATGTCTTAATGCCCTCTTCTTCGATGATTCCCATCATGAAATTTGCAGCGGCTTTACCGATTGCATCGATGTCTTTAGGTGCTTCTACAGCAGGGCTGACAGATGCAACACCGAAAACCTTCGAGCATTTTTTTACAACTTCCTGCATAGGAACAGACGCATCTATTCTTACAAGCATAAGGCCGTTCTTCCATACTGCCTCAGCATCTTCATAGCAGCTGATTGCTTTCTTAACGCGCTCAAGAAGAATTCTCTCGAAATAAGGTCTGTTCATACCCTTAAGCGCAACTTCACCGCATCTTACGATATATAGTTTTCTACTGCTCATTTTCTCTCCTATCTGAAACTGCCGAGTTTGCGGAAACGCTCAACGGCTTTCTTGGTTCTTTCAATTACATAGTCCATCTCTTCGATGGTGTTGAACTCTGAGAGACTGAATCTGATTGCGCCTTCAATCTCCTTATGAGTCATCGACATTGCCTGAAGCACGTGGCTGTCGCCAGTCTTGTGAGACGCACATGCGGAACCGGTGCTTACAAAAATCTTGTCCTGCTCGAGTGTATGTAGCAGCACCTCGCCTCTTGTTCCCATGAACGAAAGGTTGAGAACCGATGGGCATCTTTTCCCATAGTCATACAAGGTAAAACCAAGTTCTTCAGGTCCGTTCATCAGTACGTCGGTGATCTCGCTTGTCAGTCCTTTACGAAGGTATTCGTTGACAGCAGCGATATTGTTCATCTTCTCGTAAAGATTTGCTGTTGCCATCTTCGCAGCAAGACCGAAACCTGCAATTCCAGGCACATTCTCAGTACTCGATCTGTAGCCCTGCTCCTGTCCTCCACCTGTGATATATGCAGGCAGTTTGAGCTCTTTCTTCATATAGAGAAGGCCCATGCCTTTAGGGCCGTGAATCTTGTGAGCACTTGCTGAAATCAGGTCAAATGGAACCTCATCCATAGGAATCTTTCCGAATGCCTGTACGGCATCTGTATGGAAGATAATATTCGTTCCGTTCTGTCTGTTGAATTCAGAAACAGCCTTATATACAGGAAGAACAGGCTCAATTGTTCCCACCTCATTATTGACTGTCATAATTGATACAAGAATTGTATCCTTATCAAGCGCAGCCTTAACAACCTGTGGCTCGATATATCCATCAACATCCACATCAAGGTATTCAACTTTGAATCCGTCCTCCTCAAGCCTCTTGCAGGTCTCAAGAATTGCCGGATGTTCAACCTTTGTTGTGATAATCTTATTGCCTCTTCTTCTGAGCTTTCGGCAGCTTGAATGAAGTGCCATATTATCCGCTTCACTTCCGCTTGATGTGAAAATCACCTGTCCATTGCCGTAGAAGCAGTCTTCAAGCTGTGCTCTGGCTTCGAATACGTAATTGCCGGCCTCAAAACCGAGCGAATGAAGTGATGATGGGTTGCCGAAGTCCTCCTTGGCAATCTTGTACATCAGATCAGTTACTTCATCATACTGTCTCGTTGTTGCACTGTTATCTAAATAAACCATTTCCATCCGTCCTATAAAAATGGCTCCCCGCAATATGGGGAGCCGAATCATTATTTCGCGTACTCTGTAGCTCTTGTCTCTCTTACTACATTTACCTTGATCTGTCCCGGATATTCAAGCTCTGCTTCAATCTTCTTAGCAATATCTCTTGCAAGCATTGGAATCTCGTCGTCGCTTACCTGGTTAGGCTTTACTGCAACACGAATCTCTCTGCCGGCCTGAATTGCATATGACTTATCAACGCCCTTAGTAGTATTAGCTATGTTCTCAAGGTTCTCAAGTCTCTTGATATAAGTCTCGAGAGTCTCTCTTCTTGCCCCAGGTCTTGCTGCACTAAGAGCATCCGCAGCACCTACAAGTACAGCCTCAAGCGTTCTCGCCTCAACATCGCCGTGATGTGATTCAACTGCATTGATAACCTTCCATGACTCTTTGTACTTCTTGCAGATATTAACACCAATCTCTACATGTGTACCCTCAACCTCATGGTCAATTGACTTACCGATATCATGAAGAAGTCCTGCTCTTCTTGCAAGTCTCGCATCAAAGCCAAGCTCCTCTGCCATAAGTCCTGCAAGTGTTGCAACCTCAACAGAATGCTGAAGTACATTCTGTCCATATGAAGTTCTGTACTTGAGTCTTCCAAGAAGCTTAATCAGTTCTGGATGAAGATTGTGCACACCTGTCTCGAAGCATGCTTTCTCACCCTCTTCCTTGATGATTGTATTAACTTCCTTTGTTGCCTTCTGTACCATCTCCTCAATTCTTGCAGGATGGATACGTCCGTCAACAATAAGCTTCTCAAGAGCAATTCTTGCAATCTCTCTTCTTACAGGGTCGAATCCTGAAAGAATAACCGCCTCAGGAGTGTCATCAATAATAAGGTCTACTCCGGTAAGTGTCTCGATAGCTCTGATATTACGTCCCTCTCTTCCAATGATACGACCCTTCATATCATCGTTAGGAAGGCTGACTACGGAAACAGTAGTCTCTGTAACCTGATCAGCAGCATATCTCTGAATAGCCATTGTGATAATCTCTTTGGCCTTCTTGTCTGCTTCATCCTTTGCTTCGCTTTCGATTCTTGTAATCATAGCTGAAGCATCTTTACGGATGTCTTTCTCAACCTCATCAAGAAGAACCTGCTTAGCCTCTTCCCTTGAGTATCCGGAAATCTTCTCAAGCTCTGCAATCTGCTTTGCGATATATGAATCGATTTCCTTGTGCTTCTCGTCCATAGAACGCTCTCTCTTGCTGAGGTTGGACTCTCTCTTCTCAAGATTATCCATCTTGCGCTCCATGTTCTCTTCCTTCTGTTGAATACGTCTTTCTGACTTGGACATTTCGTTTCTTCTTGAACGAAGCTCATTCTCCAAGTCCTGTCTCTGGCGATGTATTTCCTCTTTCGCTTCGAGAATCCTTTCTTTCTTGAGGTTCTCAGCCTGATTCTGTGCATCAAGAATCAGGTTCTGTGCTTTCTGCTCAGCGCTTCCTATGGCTTTCTCGCCCATATTCTTGCGCCAGATATATCCGACTCCAAAGCCGAAAATAAGGAAAACAAGGCCTGTAATTACAGCTATTAATGCCGGTGCCATCTACAGTCTCCTTATGTTATTAGAATTTGTATATATAATACATATATTGACTCAAAAAACCTGAGTCAATTCATTGGATAAACATACAAGATTAGTATAGCCTATTAAA
>JAZUII010000026.1:0-3374 GCA_045642105.1 Anaerovoracaceae bacterium
GAACCACGAATTGGAATTTGGTGTTCCTACCTCCGCAGTTCCAGACTTTGCATAGATGTCGAGGCCCGGATAATTGCCCTCTCCATAGGTAGTCTGAACATTGTTCTTCATCATCGCTTTAAGCTTGTCCGCAGTATCTGCACTGAGATACTTGCCGAGCGACTTGCCTCCGGTCAGCTTCTTGACGAAGTTCGAATTCTTTATCATTGTAGGCTGCACAGCCTGTCCGCCATTCGCAATTGCTCCCACATATACCATCATGGCACAAGGATTAACCATGTCCTTATACTGGCCGATTCCCGCCCAGCTCAGTCCAACAGGTGAATCTTTCGGGAAAACAAAAGATCCGCTTGCAGTCTCAAATCCATCAACCGTTACAGGCTCTGTAAAACCGACCTTCTCCACATAATCCATCATTGTTGCCGGTCCAACCTGTCTTGTCAGCGAGCCGAAAGCTCCGTTACATGATTTGGCGAGCGCGCTTTCAAAGTTCACCGTTCCGTGTACATCTGTGCATCGAATTTTCTCATTCTCATAGTCATTCGTTCCGTCACAGGTAAAATCAAATTCCTCTATATCGTCAAGTGTATCGTAGGCAGCCGCAGCTGTTACAAGCTTGAACGTAGAGCCCGGCGTAAGTGCACCCATGAGGAAGGTATTGAAATATACAGGTGAATCAGCTGCCGGGCTCTGACTGCTTGCAGGGTCAAAGCCGGGAGTAGACACCATACACATCATCTCGCCGGTTTTATAATTGAACACTCCTACGGTACCCTCTCTACCGTTAAGTGCATTATACGCTGCACGATTTGCCTCTGAATCAATAGAGAGAGATATCTGTTTTCCCTCTGCAGTAGTATCGTATGTGCCGTTGAGCAGGTCATAGCCTATCAGCTCACTCTTATATACATTAATCGCACCTGTCGCAACATTTCCTGCAGGGTCTCCAACCGCATGTACTGTAGCCATTCTGAGGTTGGCATCTGCCGGATATTCTATGCCGCTCTTCGTGCAGTTCATAAGCATAACACCATTGCGGTCATATATTGTTCCACGGTTAATCTGGCCGTTAGTATATATCTGCGAGTTGCCGTAGAATGCTGCCCACTCGCCACCCTTAGTTACGAAACGCCAGCCGAAAACCACGATGCCGAGGAACAGCACCGCTGCAATTGCAAGACATATTATGGCTCTTAATTCCAGCTTACGCATCTGTACCAGATTCCTTTCTTATAGCCAGGCTTGCGTCTTTTCTCATATCCGCAGCCTTGAAATACGCGAGCATCGCCCACGACGTGAGCATACTTGTACCTCCTGTCGACACAAACGGGAATGTTACACCCGTCAGCGGCAGAAGATCCACTGCTCCGAAAATATTAAGTATTGTCTGGAAAAGCAGCATTGTCGCTGCTCCGCAGGCACCGATTGTAAAGAATGTCGAACGACCTGCCATAATCGAGTTAACAGCGAAAAGCGAAAGAGTAATCAGGCACAGCACAAGCAGTACGGCGATGACGAATCCCCACTCTTCTGTTACAAAGCCGAATACAAGGTCAGTATTCGACGCTCCCACATATTTGAGAGAACCGTTTCCTGCGCCAAGTCCCAGCAGTCCGCCTCCGGCACTGTACGCCATGGTTCTTGTCTGCTGGAATCCCGCTGAATCAGCATAGTCCCATACGTGTCCCCATGTAGCAAATCTATCCGCAATATACGGTTTGAATCTCAGAACCATGATGCCGAGAATTCCGGCACCTACTCCCGTCAGTATGAGTTTCGAGAAATCACCGCTTCGAAGGAACGATACGACGAGATAAGTCACGAAGAAAATAAGTGCAGTTCCGAAGTCGCCCATCAGTGCAAGACAGCCGAGGCAGAACAGCGAGAAAAGCGCATAAACAAGAATATTCTTTCGATTATACAGTTCCTCGAGAGACGCAGCCCCAATACAAACGAAAGCTAATTTTACCAGTTCAGACGGCTGAACCGAGAAGCCTCCGATTGAAACCCAGTTTCCTGCACCATATTTAACTGTACCGAACACAAGGTTGAACAGCAGAAGCAGAACAGAAAGGCCTACCAGAATAGGTCTGAGCTGCTTTGTCCTCTGAAGATCTCTCAGGTATATGCACATGAATACCATAAGCACGATACCCGCACAGATTGCAATAAACTGTTTGATGGTGTCTCCGGGCGCCGATGATGCTGTAACAGCCAGATTGATTGTCGACATGAAGAATGCAATCATCTCCATCTCGAAGCCTTTACGTCCGAGCGCTTTGAAAAGCATTACGTAGCCCCACATCAGACCGCACAGAAGCACGATTGCCAGCATTGAGCTGAAGTTCATATCTGTGCCCATACCGAGTATAAGCTGAACTATTGTCAGAGCCTGGAAAAGAGTGATTGCCAGGAGAATCTTCCATGGAGCAATCGGCTCTTTGTCGAGACTTCGCATATGCTGAATATTGATACTCTCCTCTACGCTCATTGCCGCGAGCGTGCAGTGCACTCCACCCATAACAATCTCGTCGCCCGGGTTAATCAGGTATCTCTTGCTTGGAATGAGCTGCACTCCGTTAACGACGGTACCGTTCTTCGAATTAAGATCCTTGAACATCCATCCGCCGTTCGCTCTTCTTATCAGCATTGCCTGAGTCTTCGATATTGTCTTTAGAGGAATTTTGATATCAGCGGAGTTGGAACGTCCGACAATATTCTCCCAATGTGTTATAGGGTAGCTCTGTCCATCCTCGACATAGAAGTACCCCCACACTTCAGGAGTCGTTCTTGTTGAGAGAAGAGACATAATGCAGCGCAGCAGTATGTAAACTGCGAGCACCACAAATACCCAACGGAAAACCGTTGTCATGTGATTAGCAATCACCGGATTGTTAACCGAGAAATTAAGTATCGCTTCGAATATTCCGCTGATAGTAATACCTCCAATAGTCATAACGCTCGCCAGCTATGCCGGCGAGCGATCTATAATCAATTATTTCTTCCAGGAGCTCTTGAGTCCTACGATGCTGTTGAATACCTTCTCATCAGTTGTAGTAAGCTTTGAGTCTGCAATATAGTAGCCTTTTCTGAAGAACTGGAAGCGCTCGCCAGCCTCAGCATCTGCGATTGAAGGCTCTGCATATCCCCAGCACTCCTTGAGTGACTCAGGATCGAATTCCATCTTGCCTTCCTCATTCTCCTTCATCAGGTAGCCGTACTCACGAATCTTAATCTTTACTGCTGTTGAAGCCTCGACGAAGTGGATAGTTCCTTTTACCTTGCGATCTCCGTCTCCGCCCTTTGTTGCAGGGTCGTATGTGCAGTGAAGCTCTTTGATACTTCCGTCTTCATTCTTTACAACCTCATTGCAG
>JAZUII010000027.1:0-3949 GCA_045642105.1 Anaerovoracaceae bacterium
GTCACGAAATGAAGCTTACCGAGCGTTTTCTCAACGGTCTCAAGCCGCTTGAAGAAGAAGGAAAGCTTGTCATTGCAGGAAAGCATAATACAGAAGGAAGAACAGGCGTTATTTCTGTTATGACACTTGCAGCTGACCCTGCGGAAGTCGCATTCGCTCTTGACAGCGATTATGGAATAATGACAAGAGTTGGTCTTCACTGTGCGCCTAACACCCACAAGACACTTGGAACATTCCCTACGGGAACAGTCAGATTTGCCGTAGGTTACTGGAACAAAGAAGAAGATGTAGACGCTGCGCTTAATGCACTGAACACACTTCTCAGATAAAAAACAAAGCGGAGGGATAATCCCTCCGCTTTGTTTTTAGAATACTACTATGATATCGCCGGCATTGATTGCATTATATACTGTTCTGGCTGCATTGTACGGCATATTAACGCATCCGTGTGATCCGTTTGATAAATATATTGATCCTCCGAAATCTCCTCTCCATGGCGCATCATGAAGTCCTATTCCGCCGTTGAACGGCATCCAGAAATTGACAGGATTCTCATATTCGCTTCCATCATCATTCTTTCCACTAAGCACCGAAGGGCTTTGTTTCCAGGAAAGCGAGAAAACTCCAGACGGTGTTCGATGTCCGCTGGTACCTGTTACAACAGGCGACTTCAAAGTAACCTTACCATCCTGTATCAGATATAAAGTCTGTGATGACAAACTAACTTCTACATGGTCACCAAGCTCTGTTACCTGACTGTCATCAGCATATATTTTTCCAGCTTCTCCATTTTTGGCAGCCTCAACGATTGCTTTACCTGTCTTCTCGGTATCAATGGCTCCGTTTATTGCATAGTTAGCCAGGGTTCTCTCCCCTTCCTGCGTCTCAACTGTAATCACGTAAGCCTTGTAATCCTCAGAAAGTTCGCGGGCAACCTCAACCGCTCCATCCTCACTATACTCGATGTTTCCACCATTGTAGCGTATGATTTTTGAAAGTGCTCCCGGTCCGATATGAACCTCGGTTCCATCAAGCTTGATTATATCCATTCCATCAGCAAGGCTTGTCTTGACAAATTCAAGTTCATTCTCAAGATCTGCGGCAACTGTGTCAGGCTCAGCAATATAGTTCTCTTTGCTGAAATTAAAATGCTTTTCTTCAGGCTTGATTCTTTTCTGTGCTGCGATAGCATCTGCAAGCTTGAGATAGTCAATATTATCTCCCTGCACCTCATCAACAATCTTCATTGCATCATAGTTGATGTAAGCATTCTTTGTAACATGTTCTCCCTTTTCAACAGGGAATGCAGATTTGAGTGCTGCTGCCGTCAGTTCTCTTCCATCTACCGCATTGAGTTTGAGCTTGTAAGTCTGCTTGGCTCCAAGCTGCTTTCTGATGTCCATATGAGAAAGCTTTATGAGATTTTTTGTTCCTTCCCTGTTCTCATAGTTAAACTCAGTCTTTACTTTAAGAGCCTTCCCGCCATCTTTGCTGATATAAACAGTATTAAGCTTTTGGGTCATGGCTTCACTTGTCTGCGCCACATTCATTCCGCTGACATCTATGCCGTTGACTATCGCACCATCTGCAAAAGTCTTTGCATCAGACATAGCAAAGCTTACTCCGAACGCTGCTACAGCAAGTGCAAGCACCGCAGCAGGAATTGCAATTTTCTTTTTATTCTTTTTATCCGCTTTCTTCTGTGGCTCTGCGTGTCTCGCAGCCTTAGATTCTTTATTAACGTGTTTTGAATTATCTTTTTTACGCGACATCTTGTATTTGAATTCTACTCCTGTATTTTCTTTTTCTTTATTCTTTCTTTATCTGCGGTTCGGTTATTTCTTCAGGATTGTACCGAGAATATTTCTGCCAAGCTCTGCACCAATCTGACCGCCGATTGTTCTGCCCTTCTTCCCGAGCACAGCTTCACCGACAGTTCTGCCAATCTCTCTTCCAATCTGACTGGAAGTATTCTTAATTACACGCTCAGTCGCCCTGGCCTTTTCACGCTCTCTCTTCTCAGCTTCCTTCTCCGCAGCCTTGGCTTCTTTTTCTGCAAGCTTAGCGTCTGCACTCAGCTGTGCAGCCTTTTCATTATCTGACTCTGCCTGTTTTCTTAATCTATCCATGAACTCATATGCAGAATCTGAATCATACATCGTGCCGTACTTCTGATACAACACAGAAGATGTGACTATTATCTTTCTTTCTTCATCTGAGATAGATGCCATAAGGCTCTCCGGAGGAAGAATATATGCATGCTCAGATACAGTCGGTATTCCCTTCTCATCCAGAAGAGAAACTATCGCTTCACCTGTTCCGAGATTCTGCAGAAGCTCCACTGTATCGAACTCAGGATTCTCGCGAAAAGCATCGGCCGCTGCTTTTAACGCCTTCTGATCTGCCGGCGTATATGCACGAAGCGCATGCTCTATCTTGTTACCGAGCTGAGCCATTACTCCGTCAGGAATATCAGCAGGATTCTGTGTGACAAAGAATATCGAAACGCCCTTTGAGCGGATAAGCTTGACAACCTGCTCGATTTTATCAAGAAGTGCCTTTGACGCATTATTGAACATAAGATGCGCTTCATCGAAGAAGAATACCATCTTAGGCTTCTCAAGGTCGCCGACTTCCGGAAGAACCTCGAAAAGCTCTGACAGCAGATACAGCATGAATGTTGAATACAACTTTGGCTTATTGATAAGCGACTCGGCATCGAGTATATTAATCATTCCCGCACCGTCCGAACTGAGTGCAAAGAAGTCATTAATATTTATTGCCGGCTCACCGAAGAATCTGTCTCCGCCCTCTGCCTCAAGTGCAACAATCTGTCTGATGATAGTTGTTACAGTCACACTTGCAATTCGACCGTAATCGAGTTCGAACTCAGCAGCATGCTCAGATACATACTGGAGCATAGCCTTGATATCCTTGGTATCGTATAGAAGCATGCCCTTGTCATCAGCAATCTTGAACACAACACTCATAAGTGCTGTCTGAGTCTCATTAAGTTCAAGCACACTTGAGAGCAGCTGAGGTCCCATCTCCGATACTGTTGTTCTGAGCGGAATGCCTTTCTCTGCAAAAACATCATATATTGTCACAGGAAAACCTCTGTAGCGGAATGAATCACTTATCTCAAAACGCTGCAGTCTTTCCTGCATCCTTTCATTATCATCGCCCGGCTTTGACAGACCGGCAACATCGCCTTTTACATCTGATACGAATACAGGAACGCCCATGTTTGAGAAGCTCTCTGCCAGCACTTTAAGAGTAACAGTCTTACCGGTTCCTGTTGCTCCGCAGATGAAACCGTGTCTGTTAGCCATCGCCGGATTAAGACAGATCTTATCTCCGAGCTTATCTCCATCGCCTTTTCTAGCGAAATAAATCATTCCGTTATCTACCATAGCTTACCTCCCTGATACAAAAAGCACTTCTATTATAATATATGTGCTTACAGAATGGTTAGCACAAAAGCTTTTTTTAACAAAAAATATTTTCTCAAAATAAAGTATTGACTTTTGAGTTTAAGGCGAGTATAGTTAAGAAGTCGCGAAAATAGGGGCGATTTATTCCGAGGTAGCTCAATGGCAGAGCAACCGGCTGTTAACCGGTAGGTTGTGGGTTCGAGCCCCACCCTCGGAGCCATTTTTTTCTAAGCCGGAATGGCGGAATTGGCAGACGCAGCGGACTTAAAATCCGCCGATCCTTAAACGATCGTACCGGTTCGACCCCGGTTTCCGGCACCATACTTAATATCGCGGGGTAGAGCAGTTGGTAGCTCGTCGGGCTCATAACCCGGAGGTCGCAGGTTCAAGTCCTGCTCCCGCAACCATATCGAAATGAACTCATCCATACGGATGAGTTTTTTCTTTGTCTTTTAATCCCCTTCCCTCCGATAATCCACGGAATCTATTTAGATACATTTCTAAATAGTTCTTGA
>JAZUII010000028.1:0-23518 GCA_045642105.1 Anaerovoracaceae bacterium
ACTAAAAAGAAGCTGCCTCACCAACGATTGATTTCGTTAGTGCGACAGCTTCTTTTCATTTCCACTTGTCAAGCTCACCGACAAGCAGTTGATGCAAAAACAGTAGCTATGCCCTGTACAGCTGCTCGTACACACCGCCAAGCGCCAGCAGTTCCTCATGTGTACCGCTCTCAGCAATTCCGTCCTCAGTCAGAACCAGAATACGCTCAGCATTTCGGATAGTTGACAGCCTGTGGGCAATTACAATAGTAGTTCTGTTCTTGGCAAGCTTCTCAAGGGACTCCTGCACAATTCGCTCTGATTCATTATCAAGCGCTGAAGTCGCCTCGTCAAAAATCAGAATAGGTGGATTCTTGAGGAATACTCTCGCAATAGATAGTCTCTGCTTCTGTCCGCCGGACAGCTTTGCACCTCTCTGACCGATATCGGTATCGTAGCCGTTCTCGAGCGACATGATAAAATCATGAGCATTCGCATTCTTTGCAGCCTCAATTACCTCCTCGCGCGTTGCATCCGGCTTGCCGTAGAGAATATTCTCATAGATTGTTCCGGCGAAAAGATATACATCCTGCTGCACTATTCCTATATGGTTGCGCAGACTCTTGAGCTTGAGAGTTCGAATATCCTGCCCGTCAACCTTTATCACACCCGCATTTACATCATAGAAGCGAGGGATGAGCGAGCAGAGCGTTGTTTTGCCTGCGCCCGAAGATCCCACGAGAGCCACATACTGTCCCGCAGGAATGTCCAGATTGATATTCGACAGAACCTTCTCCGTCGATTCCTCATAGCCGAAGCTCACATCCTCGAACTCAATGCGGCCCGTAACATCACCAAGTTCCTTAGCATCAGGTGCATCAACTATATCCGGCTCAATCGCCATTATCTCAAGGAAACGCTCGAAGCCCGAGTAGCCGTTCTGGAACATTTCCGTGAAATCCACAAGCACTCTTATCGGATCAGTGAAAACATTGATGTAAAGCAGGAAAGTGATGAGGTCGCTGACATTGAGGTTTTCGCCGGCAATAAGCCATGCGCCCGCAATGATAACAACCACAGTGATAAGCTGAGTGAAAACATTTACGCCCGCCTGGAAGGTGCCCATATATCTGTAATTGTCGCGCTTCGAAGCAAGGAAGCGGTCGTTGCCCTCCCTGAACTTCTCGTTCTCAATATCCTCGTTGGCAAAGGATTTCACAACCTTGATGCCCGAGAGATTATCCTCAATCTGACCGTTGATCTCAGCAATTCTGCGACGGTTAACGCGAAAAGCACGGCGCATCTTCCTGTTGAGCGTATATACGAAAGCAAACATGAACGGCAGAATTACAAAAGCCGCCAGTGTCAGCCTGGTATTGATATTAAATAGAATAACCAGTGCACCGAAAATCTTCAGAAGCGACAGAATAATATTCTCCGGGCCGTGGTGAAGCAGCTCCGCAATGTCGAAAAGATCAGTAGTGATTCGGCTCATCAGCTGGCCGACCTTTGAATTATCAAAGAATGTGAAAGAGAGCTTCTGCATGTGGTCAAAAATCTCAGCCCTCATGCGATACTCAATCTTTGCACCCATAATGTGTCCATAGTAGCCGATGAAAACTCTCGCGCCAAAATCCACTGCCAGAAGTCCTGCCAGGAAAAGCAGAATATAGACAAGCTCATGCCTGATATCTATCGGGTCCTTATATATCAGCGTCGAGGTCACATAACGAACCACCAGCGGAATAGTCAGCGCAACTGCTGACGAGCAGAAAGCGAAAAACATGTCCGCCCAGAAAAGCCCTTTATGCGGCTTGTAGTATGAAATCAATTTCCTCATTATTTATCCTCCAGGGCATAATCTGCAATTGTCTCAGCGTGAATTAGAGTGGTGTCGTACACCGGCAGTACACTGTGCTCCTGCTGTATCAGAAGACAGATTTCAGTACAGCCAAGGATTACCGCCTCCGCACCACGCGCTTTTAACGACTCTATTTCCGCCTGATACAGCGCACGGGACTCCTCACGAATATCATTGAAAGCGAGCTCGTTATCGATGATTCTCCACACCTTCTCGCGTCCGTCCGCATCAGGTATCAGCACCTCAAGACCGCGGTCGATGAGCACCTGCTTGTAGAAAGAACCCGTCATAGTTGCGTCAGTTCCGAGCAGACCCACCTTTCTGACTCCATCAGCGAGCAGTCTGTCGCAGGTCACCTCTGAAATGTGAATCAGCGGCAGCCCTGCAGCTTCTTTTACCACATCAGCGACAATATGCATTGTATTTGTTGCAAGCGCGATAAAATCCGCTCCCGCGTCTCTGAGCCTCACGGCAGCGTCACTCAGCAGTTCTCCGGCACGAGTCCAGTTTCCTTCACAAATGCACTGTTCCACATCCTGGAAATCCACACTGTACATCAGGATTCTTGCACTGTGATGATCCCCCAGTGCAGCGTTCACTCGTTCGTTGATGATCTGATAATACGGAATCGTTGATTCAAAAGTCATTCCGCCGAGAAGTCCAATTGTTTTCATATCTCTCCCCCTTATTAAACCTTCATCATTATGATATACTTTTAGGCGGATTATTCAAGGGGAACAGACCCCGACTCGCAATTCGTTATATATAAGGTTCAAACTATGCCAAAGACAAAAAAGACCAATAAATTCATAATATACTCACTTGTTCTTACAATCGGAACCTGCTGGGGTTTTTCTTTCCTTGCGACATCAATTCTCGTCAAGGTTATCGATCCGGTTCAGGTGCTCGCCGTAAGATGGGCAATCGCGGGAGTCATATTCCTCGCCCTTATTCTGATGGGCAAGATCAGACTCAGCCTCAGAAAACCGACCGGAAAGCTGCTGTTTGTATCTGCCATCGCCCAGCCATGTCTGTACATGTTCTGTGAGAACAACGGCATCAAGTATACATCTGCATCAGTCGGCTCAATCATGATTGCCACGATTCCATGCGTGGTTCTCATACTCAACGCCATCATCTACCGTCACCGTACCAGCCGCAAGGGTGTCATAAGCATCCTCCTCGCTTTTGCCGGTGTCGCAATATGCACAATGTTCTCCCCTGCATTCTCGATTCACGGAGAGCTTAAAGGATATTTCCTTATGATGGGCGCAGTTTTCGGCGGTGCGTGCTTCTCAGTATTCAGCGCAAGAGCTGCAAAAGACTACACAAGCGTCGAGATTACCGCATTCCAGGCCATATTCGGTATGATTTTCTTCAATATACTGAACCTCGCCATGGGCTTCGGCTTCGAAACATATACAATAGTATTCAGCGACTGGAAGCTGACTGCAGGCGTACTCTTCCTGGGCATCTTCTGCTCGGCTGTATGCTTCTTCGCGTTTAACAAAACGCTTTCGCTCATGGACCCTGCCCTCGCCAACAACATGAATTCCAGCACCACCACAATCGTCGGTGCGCTCGCAGGCATTCTCATCGCAGGCGATCCAGGCGGATGGTATACAGTAATCGGCCTCTTCATGACACTCGCGGGAGTTATACTTTCATCGAATCAGATCGATTAAGCACGACAAAAACAGGGGCTGTCGCACAATAAAAGGAAGAAGTGAGGTGGAAATAGGCGTTTGTGGCTATTTGTCAGAAGCTTATGCCACATAAGCAGAGCAAGGTTGCAGTTTTTTTCAAAGCAAAATCCATATAGCCACAATTTTGTGCATAGGCAAATATCAAACCTGCTTGTGCCGCAAAATCAGGAAATCTGCTTTTCGGCAAGTAAAAAAGGGCTCCGCAGTGATATGTATCCGGAATTCCGGGTACATATCAGCTGCACTAATGGTGCAGCAGCCCTCTTTATAGTAAAAACTTATACTTATTTTACTCTTCTTCGTCAACCGCATCATCTGCCTGAGGCTTGCTCTTGCTGTCGCTTCCGATAATACCCGTCAGCGAGCTTGCAAGTCCGGCAATTCCCTGAATCTCCGAAGGAATGATAATCTTAGTCGACTGTCCATCAGAAGCCTTCTCGAACGATTCGAGTGACTTGAGCGTCAGAACTTCCTTAGTAGGCTGAGCCGCTGCAATCATACGAATACCGTCTGCAGTAGCCTGCTGAACCAGTCTGATTGCATCCGCTTCTCCTTCAGCCCTCTTGACCTGCGCCTCCTTGAACGCCTCTGCCTCAAGAATTTGAGCTTCTTTATTTCCCTCAGCAATGAGAATAGCAGACTTCTTCTCACCTTCAGCCTTTAGAATAGCCTCTCTTCTTTCTCTCTCAGCCCTCATCTGCTTCTCCATAGCCATCTGGATGTCTCTTGGAGGAGTGATATTCTTTACCTCAACTCTGTTGATCTTGATACCCCATGCATCAGTTGCCTCGTCCAACACAATTCTGATTTTGGAGTTGATTACCTCTCTTGAAGTAAGAGTTCCATCGAGTTCAAGCTCACCGATGATATTTCTAAGAGTTGTTGCAGTCAGATTCTCAATCGCTGCCATAGGATTCTCGACACCATACGCGAAAAGCTTAGTATCTGTAATCTGGAAGTACACAACCGTATCGATCTCTATTGTTACATTATCTTTTGTGATTACAGGCTGTGGTGGAAAATCGATTACATGCTCCTTGAGCGAAACTTTTCTCGCCACCTTGTCAATCAGCGGCACCTTGAAATGCAGTCCTACCTGCCATGTCTCATGATATGCTCCAAGTCTCTCAAGAACATACGCATTTGCCTGTGGAACGATTCGAATATTCGTTACCACCAGTAGAATAATAATTGCGACAATAATCGCCAGTACGATAAATTTAAACATCCATTTACCTCCTATTCAAGTTCTGTAACATGCAGCGTAACGCCTTTGATATCTTTAATTTTCACCTCTGCTCCCGGTGCGATATATGCATCTGACACAGCAGTCCATACTTTGCCATCTGCTCTGACCGCTCCAGACTCATTCGGTGAGATTGCCGAAACCACAATACCAGTCATACCGATGATTGCATCCACATTCGTTTTCTCCACTTTGCTATTGATATGCTTTCTGACAAATGGTCTCGTTGCAACCAGCATCCCAATCGAAATCAACGTAAATACCGTTGCCTGAATGACAATACTGTCGGTAAAAACAGCTGTTATTGCAGCTACTATAGCTCCTCCGGCGAACCAGATAGAGGTGAGTCCGATTGTCACCGCTTCAAGAATTACAAAGAATACAGCAGCCGCAATCCAGATCAGCCCCATCCTGATTTCCATATCAGCCATATATATCACCTCCTTTTCTTCCTCACCATCTCTTCGTACTCCTTCTTTGTCAGAATTCCTGACTTGAGGAGAGTTTTCAGACTTTCCTCATAATTAGATGAATATCTCACAGGCTTTGCGAACTGCGCATCAGCCTCAATCACAGAATCACTCGCATCAATACTTCCTTCGTTATCGCGTTCATTATCTTCGCGCTCAACATATTCCTGCTCATCCTCCGCTGCGACGCATTCGATATCATCATTACTGCATTCAGCACCCCACGCATCATCGTCTTTCTCTTTTTCTTTGATTTTGAATAATACAGACGCCACGATTCCGATAACTGCTAATATAATCTCCCAGTCAAAATCATCATCGTCATCTTCAAAGTATTCGTCGTCATAGTATTCGTCATCATACTCTTCATCGCCCATGTCTTCTTCAGCATATTCAGCTTCTTCATCAAGAAACTCGTTGAATACTCTCTCGGCCAAAGCGCCTTCATCATTGAAGCTTGCAGCAATTGCATCAGATTCCTCAAGAATCTTCTGCGTTCTATCTTCATCTGTATCGTAATCGCATATGTATATAAGTCTGTATACTGCGCCGGCACAAGCGTTCACATACAGATATGCTGTATCATCCTCCATATCCGTATTGCATTTATAACGCAGCCATCCGCCTTCCATATCATTGCTTGCAATATACTCCGGATTATCTCGTTCAACTTTATCAACAGAATAATATTCCTTAATATATTGCTTTATTTCTCTGAAATCAGCATTCGGAATTATGTCGTTATCCTTCTTTCCAGTGATAGTCTCATAATCCATATCTGATTTAATGAAAAAATAATCACAGTATATATTTATGTCATTGGAAGGGTAAGATTTGAAAATATTGGTATATCCTACACAGTTCTCGTCATCACTATAATAAGTATATAAATTTTCATCATATAACTCCACATCGCGATCAACAAGCCCTGGCAAATCTACCGTTATATCACCGTCCATCATTTGTTCGTGAACAATTTCGCTTACATCTTCTGATATAAAATCTGAAGTATCATTAATTTCAAGCCAGAACATAAGAGAGATCAGGCACAATCCCACAAAAGCAGCAATAATACCTTTTTTCACATCCATATTGAAGTATCCCCCTTTCTTTCAATATCTTTAATGTAATTTTAATGCTGAGCGTCAGATATCTCCACAACTGCGCATCAGCAGAATTCCACCTATTTGCTGATTCAGAGGCGCAAAAAAAGGATGTTTTGTGTAAAAACATCCTTCAGTACTCTTTTGCTGCATTGCGTCCTACGCTATTTGTCTTTACTTGCTTTCTTGTATTCGTCAATACGCTCCCCATCGATTGTATTATTGGCAACCGCCTTCTCATGCCACAGAAGCAGCGAATCTATCGATGACGAAATCTGCTCAAGCTCTGCCACAATCGCAGCGTAATCCTCATAGTCTTCTTCTTTTACTGAGCCTTCAGAAGCAATCTCAATAATACGCTCCTTGCACTGATTCAGACGATTGGCTCCTGCCAGCACCTGCAGCACCGCCCGCGAGAAATCGTGCTGTCTGACTTCTCTGACAAAGTGTTTTCCCATCGGGCATTGATTGGCACAGTAATAATTGCGGATCTCCGGCTCACAGTATCGCTCAGCAATCTCCATAATCTCCTCAGGATTAGGCATTACTTTGCCATTCTCTATTCGCTCAAGACGATCCGGACTTATTCTCTCGAAAAGATTGCAGGCTTTATCCCTGGAGAGCCCCTTCTCAATCCTTACCTGATAGTACATATTATTTGGTTCAATGTATCTTTTATCTGCCATATATTAATCATATCAGCCACTAATATGATTAGCAACTCATTAAAGGTTAATAATTCTTAAGATTATATTACAGCAAAAAGAAACAGACCCGCAAACGAGTCTGTTTCTTTCTTTGGGGGGGTGTATTGTCTACCAATACTATGTGTCAAGGAATGGCTAATGGCTATTCCCCGATAACGAGTTTACCGTTCTTCTTAGCTCTACGGAAGTAGATAAGTGCAACTACAGCCATCATAGCAACTGCAATACCGAAGATAAAGATTCCGGTGTAAGCTGCGTTACCATACTTGTCGAGCCAGATACCGAACATTGTGTGCTCAAAGATGTCTGGAATGTATCCAAGTCCTGAGGATACGCCTACAGCAGTTGCATAAAGTCTTGCAGGAACCTGTCCCTCAGTATTGAGTGCGAACATTGCACCGTATGCGCCTGAGTTGAAGAATCCACCGAGGAGTACAACGCAGATCAGCAGAGGTACGATCTGAAGTGTCTTTGTAGGAAGAACAAGCAGTCCTACAAGAATCAGTGCTGTAAGTACGTTTGCCCATGATACTACCTTTGATGCTCCACCGAGCTTATCGGAAAGAATTCCCTGAACAGGAGCTCCGATAGCCTGCATTCCATAGTATCTCATTACTGAGAGGAATGCTCCGAATGTAACAGTCATTCCAAGAACATCTGTGAAGAATGATGTTGTGTATGAAAGTGCAATCTGTACACCGTATGTTCCGAACATTACAGCTCCGAATACCCATACTGACTTGTACTTGATTACGTCCTTAACATTCTGCATGAATCCGGCGAATCCCTGCTGAGCCTCTACTCCATCGTCTGTCATGAAGTCCCAGCCATTCTCCTGCTGCTCTTTTCTGCACATTCCAATGAGGAACCATGCAGCGATTGCATATACGAAGCAGAGAACTCCGAAGAATACGAATACAGCTACCATTCCCATGCCGTCTGTTGTCTTTGAATAGTGATCATATACAGGAACCATTGCTGTGTTAACGATCCAGTATCCAAGTCCGGATGCTCCTGAATAGAATCCTACCATTCTGCCCTGATACTCAGCAGGTGCAAGCTCTCTCAGTCCCTTGAAGATTGCTCCCCAGAAAATGAAGAGTGATGTAAAAATAAGCAGGAACCATACGAGTGCAGTTGTTGCGTAGCAAGGCTTTGCTACAAGCACGAAGCACAGCAGACCTGTTGCTGCGCATGAGAAGCACAGACCCTTTCTAGAGTCAACCTTGTCGGCAAAGATTCCGCCGATAGGAAGTCCAAAGAGTTCTCCAAGACCATAGATAGTCATAAGAAGTCCAAGCTGAGCGTTTGTACAACCAGTCATCTCAATCATTCCGTAGTAGAAAGTGTACTTGATGTACGGAATTGTGAATACAATTGAGTTAACAAGACCGATTGCGATTACAGCCAGGTATACCTTTGCTGTAAGCTTAAAAGGTTTCTTTTCAATCATTTCTCTCTCCTTAGTTATAAACTTTGCGCTTTAGTTGTATAATTCTATTTCTCAACTTCTCTGGCCTTCTTGATAATTGTTATACCTGTGATGCCAAGGAAGATTGATACTATAGGTGATGCGATACTGAAGAAACAGTAAGGCAGATACTGTACCGTTGGAATTCCAAGAGCAGCTACCATTACAGCTGCACATGAACTCCAAGGAACAATTGGTGAAGTAACGGTTGCGGAATCCTCAAGCGCTCTCGAGAGATTCTGCGGAGCAAGTCCCCTGTCTTCGAACTCTTTCCTGTACATTTTTCCAGGAAGAATGATTCCAAGGTACTGATCTCCTGTAACGATGTTTGTACCAAGGCAGGTAAAAACAACGCATGTGATAAGTCCGCCTGTTGACTTTGCTTTCGTAAGCAGCTTTGCTGCGAGAATGCGAAGCATATCTGTTGCATCAAGCACCGAACCGAAGCAGATAGCACATAGTGTCAGTGACATCGACCACATCATGCTCTGAATTCCGCCTCCGGAAAGAAGCTCAGTCAGCATCTCAGACTCACTGTTGAACTCAAATCCGTACTGAAGTGCAGTTGATACATCTGCGATTGAATTACCCTGGAAGATAATTCCGCAGAGACATCCTGCGATAACTCCGAGGAACAGACTTGGAACAGCCGGTTTCTTGAGAATAGCCATGACGATTACCAGGCATGGAACAAGCAGCAGTATCGGAGATATAACAAATCCGTCTGCAATTCCTTTCTCAATCTCCGCAATCAGTGACATATCCGCACCTTTTCCCGAATACTTGAATCCCATTACGGTAAAAATAGTACCCGCTATCAGAAGTGCGATTCCGCTGCTGACGAGCATGTGCTTGATATGATCGAACAGCGTTGCTCCTGCAACAGTAGGCGCAAGATTGGTTGTGTCGGAAAGCGGTGATATCTTGTCTCCGAAATATGCTCCGGAGATTGCGGCGCCGGCGGTTACCGGCATTGGAATACCAAAGCCGGCACCTATTCCAAGGAATACAACGCCCATTGTTCCAACAGTTGTCCAGCTGCTTCCTGTGGAAACAGAGACAATAGCACAGATTATCATAGCAAGAACAAGGAAGAACTTAGGATTAAGTATCTTCAATCCGTAATAGATAAGTGTTGGAACAATTCCAGCCTGTATCCAGCTTGCAATCATCATTCCGATAATTCCAAAAATCAGTATTGTTACAGCAATTTCTCTGATGCCCTTACCAATGGCGCTCATAAGGTCATCCCATCTGAATCCAAGCCTGACTACGGCATACACACAAATTATTGCTGTAGCCATAATCAGCGGTACGTGCGCGTCTCCTCCAAGTATAACGACGTTATACATAAGCATAGACAGAGACAGTGCAACCAGTATCAGACTCTCTAGTCCGGTTGGATCCCTTCTTATGCGTTTGCCAGTACCATCAGTCATGATGCTGCTCCTTTCTTAATTACTTGCGAAGAATTACAAGTGCATCTGCAGCTGCAACTCCTTCGCCCTCCGGATAAAGGAATACCGGATTAATATCCATTTCTGCCAGGTCGTTCTTATGAGCAACCGCGAAATCTCCTACGCTTACGAGGAGGTCTGCAAGTGCATCAACATCAAGCGCAGGGCCGCCTCTGTATCCAGTCATCAGCTTGTAAGCCTTGAGTGACTTGATCATCTTCAGAGCGTCTGACTTCTTGAATGGTGCAGGGAAAAGTGATACATCCTTGAATACCTCAGTGAATACTCCTCCCATTCCGCAGAGAACCATTGGTCCGAATGATGGGTCGTTAGTGATACCCACGATTACCTCTGCACCGCTCTTCAGCATCTGCTGAGTGAGTACACCGTTGATCTTTGCATCAGGACATTTAGCCTGACAGTTACTCATAATTTCTTTGTATGCGGAACGAACACCCTCTTCGTCCTTGATGTTGAGCTTAACGCCGCCAACATCTGACTTGTGGAGAATATCCGAAGACTCAACCTTCATTACAACCGGATATCCAACCTGCTCCGCAAACTTAACAGCCTCATCCTCGCTCTTTGCGATGAACTCCTCAGGACAAGGAACGCCGTACTTCTTAAGGAGCTCCTTCGACTCATGCTCAGAAAGCGCATATGTCTCTCCGCCCGGTTTTACATCAGGAACTGCATCCTCGAGAGCCTCTACATCAGTCTCGTTAAGCCACTTAACGTATGAAGCAAGCTTTGAAACATGCTTGTAGCCGTAGTAGCAAGGTGCTGTTACAGGAATGCCTGCCTCCTTGAGGTTAGCAATATAGTCAGGCATACGTCCGTGCTCAACAGCCGGTACAACGATAATTGGCTTTGTTACCCTGCCTTCTTTCTTAAGCTTGATGATTCCCTCAGACATGTGCTTAACGCAGAGGTCTGTGAGCTCATCAACGATTGTGATACCAACAACAGCCATATCGAAATTCTCATCGTTGATAATAATCTCAGCTGCATCTGCGAACTGATCTGTGTCATAGCAGATGTCTGCTGTTGTATCGAGTGGATTACTGATAGTTGCGAAGTCAGCGAGCACGCCCTTGAGCTTAGCCTTACCCTCTTCGCTAAAATCAGGATAGTTGATCTTGTAGAGTGATCCTACATCGCATGCAACTCCGTTCTCTCCGCCTGATCCATTGAGGGATACAAGTCTGTCTCCTACAGGAAGCTCAGGCAGTGTTGACATGAGGTTGGAAAGGCTCGCAATATCCTCGAGGTCGTCAACTCTGATAACTCCGTACTTGTTGAAAATTGCATTGAATGAAGCATCTGATCCTGAAAGGCTTCCTGTGTGTGATGAAGCAGCCTTGCTTCCCTTCTCGGAGCTTCCGATCTTGAGAAGAATAACCGGCTTTTTCTTAAGAGCAGCCTTCTTGAGTGTATCGATGAACTTCTTAGGGTTAGTAACACCCTCGATGTATGAAACGATAACCTTTGTGTCCTCGTCGTCGATAAGGAAGTCGATATAATCTACTACTTCTACAACCTTGCTGTTACCGCAGGAGATTACATATGAGAACTCTGACTTACCGCTGTCAAGAAGCAGTGTGCAGATCATTCCGCTCTGTGATACCAGACCTACGCTGCCGTGCTTGCTAGGTACTGATGTCATGAATCCCATAGCAGGAATGTTGTCTATGCAGTTAATATAACCTGCACAGTTAGGTCCCATAAGAGCCATATCGAGCTCTTCGCAGAGTGCCTTAAGCTCAGCCTCCGCTTCCTTATCCTCAGCCTTTCCTGTCTCGCCGTAACCTGCGGCGAAAACAACTGCGCCTTCAGCGCCCTTGTTCTTGGCCTGAACGAGAAGGTCAGGAACAGTCTTCTTTGCAGTAGCGATGATGACCATGTCAATCTCTTCAGGAATATCATCGATGCTGCGGTAGCACTTAAGTCCGAAAACCTCATCCCTCTTAGGGTTTACAAGATATACATCTTCAAGTCTCTCTTCTGCAAACTGCTGCATGAGCTTTACAGCGAATCCGCCGTAAGTCTCTTTCTCAGTTGCACCAACAATCGCCCATTTCTTAGGCTTCAAAAGTTTATTAAGATTCAATTGTCGATATCCTCCTTATACTATGCCTGTTTTGCAAGCTCAGCCTTGAATACCTTAGCGAGTCTTCTTACGCCTTCCTCGAGCTTAGGAATCTGGTTAGCTGTAAAGTTCAGTCTCATTGTGTTTCTTCCGCTTCCGTCTGCGTTGAATGAAGCGCCAGGGATGTATGATACTTCTGCATCGAGTGCATCCTTAAGCATTGCACTTGTGTCGAAGTTCTCTGGGCATGTTACATAGAGGAACATACCGCCATCAGGAATTGTGAAGCTTACACCAACAGGGAACTCCTCTTCCATGATTTTGATGAGTGCATCGCAGCGAGTCTTGTAGTTCTCGCAGATCTCCTGAACGTGCTCATCGAGATCGTACATCTTCATGTACTCACGAACGTGAACCTGTGTGAACTGGTTGGACTGAAGATCAGCACCTTCCTTGATCTCCTCGATTCTGTCGATTAACTCTGTGTTATCAGAAATTACGTAAGCAATTCTGAGTCCAGGAGCAAGAATCTTTGAGAATGAACCAAGGTATACAACCTGTCCTGTAGTATCGAGAGCCTTGAGGCAAGGAACGTGCTCACCGCGGAAACGAATCTCGCCGTAAGGGTTATCCTCAAGGATTGTGATGTCCTTATACTCAGGTCTTGAGAGGAGTTCAAGGAATGCCTTTCTCTTCTCAAGAGGCCATGCCTTACCAGTAGGGTTCTGGAAGTTAGGGATTACATATACAAGTCTTGTCTCAGGATGCTCGTCGAGAGTCTTCTTGAGAGCTTCAATGCTGATTCCGTCCTCATCAGTGTCAACGCCGACAATGTTAGGGCAGTATGGAAGCATAGCGTTAAGTCCGTCAAGATAGCTTGGCTTCTCGATAAGGATTGTGCCGCCTGTAGGCATGAGAGCTGTAGCGCACATTGAGATACCCTGCTGACATCCTGTAACCATGATGATGTTGCTGATGTCGATGTTCAGTCCCTCATTTCTATTCATACGCTCGCATATAAGATTGATAAGCTCTGTATCTCCTCTTGTCAGACCATACTGAAGAGCCTCCTTATAGAGATCCTTGTTCTCAAAAATCTTCTTTGCTGCTGCCTCGAGCTCAGCCATTGGGAAAAGATCTTCATCCGGAAGACCGCCTGACAGCTTGATAAGATTAGGATTATTTCTCTGTGAAATCTCAACAGCAACGTCTCTGATAACAGAACCTCTTACAACATCCATTCTGTCAGCTAAAATCATGTCATTTACCTCCTGATAATTACGTTCTTTCATGAACAGTATTTGTCTATATTTCTTCGTTTTTCATCAGTGTGCTCTGCTTTTGTTCTATTCTGCAGAACAACGTTCTATACTTTATATATTATTACCATTGTATCTCAATGTCAATCTTCTTTATAAGAAAATAATTGATTCTGAAGCCTTGAAAAAGCGCATAAAACCGCACAAAAACAGGAGCCCGCAGGCTCCTGTGTCAGCTATTCAGTTTCCCTGATTACGCTCCATGCCTGAGCAAGTCGCTCTATACTCCATGCCGCATTCGCAGGGCTGGTTGACGGAAGTGCCACCGCCTCGATGCCAAGAGTTTTCTCCTGATATTTGTGATAATACTTCCAGGAGGTCTTGCCGTTACAGAAAACTCTCGTGATCTTCGAAGCTCTGACGATCGGCTCAAGTTCCGTCGGCACCACATTCCTGATGCTCGCATCACTTGAACCCTCGATGTCACAGCTGTATATCGCATCCCAGAGCGCAATTCCGTTGCGCTCCAGCATAGCCTTCTTCTCTTTAATTTTTACCGGTACTTCCTCATCAAAAAGCCCAGCAATAAGCTTCCAGAACCTGTTCTGCGGATGTCCATAGAAGAAATTCTGCTCCCTTGATTTGACCGATGGAAGGCTGCCGAGAATCAGCACCCTCGACTCCTCGTTATACAGCGGTCCAAAAGGATGCACAATATGATCCATATTAACCTCACTCCTACCTGGTATTCACGTACTTCTTTGTTCCCCATGGTGAGTAGTAGTATGTGCTGCCCACCTTCTTGTATGTTCGAATCTGCACGTAATATTTCTTCTTGTGCTTGAGATTCTTAATAGTCCTGCTGACTGTTGTATTCTTATTTACAGTCACAGTTTTTGCACCGGACATGCTGGACTTCGTGCTGTATCTGATCTTATAACCCGTAGTCTGTGTGCTCTGCTTTCTCCACTTGACTTTAATATAACCGCAGCCTCTGTCCAGAGAAGAAATGCTGGTATTTCTTGGAACGATCTTGAACTTGATGGTTCTGGAACCGCTATATTTTCCCTTACCTGTAACAGTCACACTTCCGGAACCGACATACTTGTTGGTGCCATATTTTACAGTATAGTCATCTCCGGATACCAGAGTCTCTCCGTCAAGCTTTACCTTAGGTACAGGAGTGAGCTGCTTTCCAGCGTACGCATATGATGACTTGGAAATTGTAACAGCAGCATTCTTAAAATCCGGCTTGCTGTCGTCAGGTGTGTCACCCTGCTCGTCACCGCCCGGTACGTCTCCGTTTTCATCGAGATCGTCACCGCCTTCAGCAACGATATCAAACTGTGCAGATACCGTGCCCCAGTATCCTCCGGTTCCCGTTACAGTAACGGTAGCAGTTCCAACCTCTGTGTTGTCCTTATATGTAAGCGTATAATCAGTGCCCTCTGTCAGCTTGCCGCCATTGTGTATAACAGTAACCTTCAGCGCGATGCTCTCTCCGGTATAGTTGATTCTCTCACTGGACAGTTCTACTGTTGCTCCGTAGAATGGTGCACTGATATCAAGCTTGCTCTCTCCGGTTGAATAATCAATGGCAACACCGGGCTGTACGTTATACACGAAAACACTGTAGTCCTGGAATTCCCCGGACTCATCGTCAACAGCTTTTCCCTCCATAATTACACCTCTGGCCACGAGTTCATCATCCTTAAACACGGGTGTAACTCTATATGCAACGTAGTGGTCGTCACTCTTCCTCAAATAGGCAGCTGTCCTGTCCTCATAGTAGTCCATACCGCTGTAGGTGCCGCCAACATTAAGATACTGAGTGCCGGTAATCAGATCCTGCGCAGCCAGTTCCTTCTTCTCATTGTTGATACCATACACGCCGGTGAGCTGAAAACCGATGATGTGACTTCTATTGTAAAGCCATCCGCCGGAAACAATACCGGCATAATTCCTGTTTTTCCATCCGGTTGGTGTGATTGCGCTGAGAGAACTGGTTCTGGCATACTGAGGCATGATGCTCTTATTGAGAAGAGCATAGCATGAAGTGCATCTTCCCAGAGAATCAAGAGCGCCGTACGACTCACTCGGCACTTTTACCAGCTCTGCCTCAGTGAAGCATGGTTCATCCTCCAGTTTTACATCCGGAGTGAACCCATCATAGGCAGGAATGTGGTGTCCTTTATAGTCCATGGCAGGAATATCTGTAGTGCATTCCGCGAAAACACAGATGCACGAAGACACGACAAGTGAAAGTGCCATTGCAGAAGCCGCAAGTTTTGATGCAATTTTCGTTCTCATAATCAATGTACCTCTTCTATGTATACGCTACTTAACACCCGTCTCAATTTCGAATCTGTATTTCTGCTTAATGTACGGATACTTCTCGTGATCAACTTCGCTGCAGAACATCTCCAGCGGCCTTACATACATGCCGCCATCGTCGTACAGCTTCCGATACACCACCATCTCTTCTTCGGTTTCGGTATGAATCGCTGTACCGACTATCTCGTAGAGATATATGTTCCGTGAAAGCTCCTCCGGAGACAGAGTCTCTCGCTTAAAATGTCTTACAATATCTCCTGCTTTAAAACTGTGTGAAAGATTCATAAGTCCCCCGTTACATCAATTCACTAATACTGTCAATTAATTCCTTTCCATCACCCTCTATGAAACTAAGTGAGAACTCAGGGATTGGATCCATTCAAGCTTTTATTTGTTCGCTTATTATACCTGTTTCTATAATTCCTGCACTTGCCTTATGAAAGTTTCAGCAGCATCAGCATATTCCGTCTGCCCATTTATCCGCCCAACTCTCCTTAATTTCATCCATTTTGCTCGGACGCAGGAGATAAATCGCAGCAACAAGTTCACAAGTCATAATTATAATATCAGGAATCACCGTGCCAATACCTACTGACTGCTGAAGCATAACACCAGTATTCTGAGTCGGCAGCATCATACTTGTCATATCGTGCAAAAAGTGAAAAGCCATAGATAACACAATCGATCCACTTCTCACGTATAATGCAGCGAGAAATACTCCTATAATCATAGCTTGAAATGACTGATACACAGTAATTCCGAAATTAGCACCTGCACTTATGTTAGCCATATGGACTCCACCGAAGATTACCGACGTAATAATTACCGCCAAAACTATTCTCTTAGTGGTCGGTCTGTTCTTCATTAGAATCGAGTTTGGAATCGCTCTGAACGCAGTCTCCTCATATGTTCCCGCACACAGAGAAATAAGGATCGTTGCCACACTTGGCGCCACCATATTAGCAATACCGCCATATTCGGTGAACGCAATTACAATTATACAAATAACATTTACAGCAAAAGTGATTAATGCAACCCCGCAAACTTCGCCAAAGCCTCGCCCTGTAAACGCCAGAACGCCTTTGAAATGCTCCTTCCTCAGCCACAAGCGATATATCAGAAGTGTAACAAATGAAACTATAATAGCGCCGATTATACGGCTCAGCCCATCTCCAATGCTAGTTAAACTACCCACAATTGCTCCTGGAATCGTTGCCAGCACCGGAATGCCTAAAAACAAAACAAATGACATAACTATCGCCCCGATATAAGGACGGTCTATTATTAACCTCTTCTTGCTCATTTTTCCTTCTTCACTTATATTACTATAATTCTTTCTTTAGTTGATCTATCAGGGTGATATCAGCCGGAAGCCAGTCAACATCATCCAGTTCAGCCTTAGTGAGCCATTTTGCCGCCTCATGCTCTTTGAGAATCAGCTTGCCGTCTTTCACCTCCGCCCAGAAGCAGTCCATGCTCAGATGGAAATTCGGATAATCATATTCAACGGTATCAATAAGATCACCGACTGCAATCTCGGCTTCAAGTTCTTCTTTAATCTCTCTTACCAGAGCCTCCTGCGGAGTCTCGCCTTCCTCAATCTTGCCGCCGGGGAATTCCCAGCCGCCCTTGAAATCGCCATAGCCTCGAGCCGTGGCAAAAATTCTATTCTTTTCGTCGATACTGTCACAGATAACCGCTGCGGCCACTCTGATTGTTTTCATATGCTATTAAGTCCTCACAATGTAATCATATATGTCTTCTCTGACAGGAACGTCTAGATCGAAAATCTCATATGATGATTTCTTCGTCTGGATTTCAGGCTGCCCTCTGTGAACCAGAAAAAGCACCCTTTTGAAGCCCAGCTCTCTCATAGATAAAGCTGAAGCATATGTTTTACCAGTGCCCGCAGATGTCAAGCTATTGACAGCGATTTATGGGATTATTCACTAATCTCCCAATGTCCACTGTAGCCGCTGCCGACGTATCTAATGTTACTCATTTTCTTTATATGTCTTTTTATAGTTTTGGCACTAACACCTATAAGCTCCGCCATTTGTTCCGTGGAAATTGATGAATTATTAATTATAAGTGCCATTATCCTCTCATCAATTGTACCATCTTGAGGGACATCTTGAGGGACATCTTGAGGGACATCATAATTCAAGTTCGGCATAACAGCGACAAAGCCTGCTCTGTCAGAGCGGAAATATGGCTTTTTATCATCTGTATAATTTACCTGAAATTCATATGCATCAATGATTTTACCAAAACCACTGCCTTTACGTTCCATGTAGCCAAGTCTCTCAAATATATCTGCAAGCAATGGATTTCTTCTTGTGGATGGAACCGATAGTGGATCCCTGTCCTGAATTGCAATACCATCCGCCATACCTCCTGGAGAATAAATCTCCATGCGGTCGTCAAAAATATCAATGTGAACTTCACTGCCGTTGACGAGATAATCCCTGTGAGCAAGTGCATTGATCAACACCTCATGATAGCTGCGCTCTACATATTCCGGCATTTCTTCTCTGGAGTTTGGAGTCTTTCTCCACATCTTTCTGCAGTTACGTTTTATAAATTCCTCTCCATTCTCAAGCAGATAGATAAGGCTTCCAGAGAACTCAGCATCATCTAGAGCATCAATCGTTCCACCACTTTTATTTAATCCGTTCCAGCGAGTGCAGAATACTCTCGACCACCTGATAGGGCTGTCGTCTGCTAGGAGTGCACCTGCATTTGTCAGTTTTCCAGATGCTTCAACAAGCCCAAAAGATATCATATCTTTATCTTCAAAGCTTTTGCCGGTCCACTTTTTATATCTTGCACGAAGTTTTGTAAAAGCAAAGTCTTCAGCGGAATACGATGATACCTGTGAATCGAAAGTGCTGTTTTTCCCTCTCATGACAAGACGCTTCTGTTCCGTAGCATTTGCTTTGACACTTTCGTTGCCGACACGTACAAAGGTTTCAAGTGCTCCGTCACCAGCATAGTAATAAGGTGTTTCTTCTCCCTTACTGATTTGAAGAACAATTAATTTCTTCCCATCGTCCTCAATGAAACTAAGCGAAAACTCAGGAATTGGATCCATTCGAGCTTTTATTTGTTCGCTTATTATATCTGCATCTTTTTCTGCATCAGTAATACCCGTTACTACTCCATCATCAGATATTCCGAACACAAGGAGCCCGCCTTCGCCATTTGCAAAAGCACTTACACTCTTAAGCCAGCTTTTGGGTTTTCTCACTTCTAAATATTGCTTTTTATCATATTCTGTTGTTTCTCCAATAAGATCCTTTATATCAATCATCTTATTCCCCGTCTTCTTACTTAGTTCGAACTGTTGCATTTTTTGCAACAGCTGAGCCCGCAACCATCTGCTTATATAAAATCATATATTCTAGTAGTCTTGGGATGTATTCTGGTGGATTACGTCTTCCAGCTTCCCAGTCTTCAAGTGTCCTTAGTGGAATTCCCGCGTATTCAGAGAATTCTTTTCTATTCAACCCTGTTCTTTCCCTTAAACTTTTAATCTTATCTGCTTTGTTCATCTGTATGCTTCCTGTAATTTCTGGACAATTATATTATGTGTTCTTAAGCTCGTCCTATCTCCATCTATCATGTTCTGCCAGTTCCATGAGTGCATCAAGCAACTCTTCTCGCAGTTCATCCTTACTTAGGCTATATACATAGTCTCTAAGATCCTCTTCACACTGCTCCTGAAGCAGTTCTTCCTCTTCTTCCCATTCTTGTACTTGCCTTATGAAAGCTTCGGCAGCATCGGGTTCAGCGGTAAAGTACACAGCAATCATATGCTTACACACAACTCTCCGGCCATCTGCAAATGGGCAATTACACGTTGATCTTTTAGGATGTACCTTATCAACATGGACCGTATATCTGTTTCCTTCACTGCCAAGAACTACTCCATCATAGATGTCCGTGCCTGATTGCTCCCAGGATACAACATTGTTATTCTCGTAATAGTCATAACCGCGCCAAACTGATTTGCCGCTTGCAACATCAAGCAATCCCACGCCAACCTCTCTATTCTCTTAAACATACACTTTCTTTAATACCACCTAATGACTATATTATATGCCAGCCACGCACATTACGCAACGCGTGGTTTTGCTATTAAAAGTAATAGGAGCAAAAGCTTACTCCTACCATCGCCATCCATACCCAGTTCTAACACTGTTGCCAAGTTGCCTGTCTTTTTCTTCCTTGTCTTTTTCATGTTCTCGAACGCCCAGAAGTTTATCTTCATAGGCAATAGTTGGATCATACCAGTCAGCTTTTCTTTTAGCCCAAGCAACCCATTCAGAGTCAGGATTTTCCGCACCAGAAGCAATCACTGCTTCAATATATGCTCTAATTTCCATAGCTATCTTATAATCCTCAGCACAGTTTACCAGAGCTTTTACTCTCTGGATTTCTGATGATTTGTTCTTCCTTTGCTCCTCTCTGATTCTTTCTTGCTCAGCGCGTCTTCGCTCTTCCTCTTCACGTTTAATGCGCGCTATTCTGTTTTCTTCAGCAGCTTTATAAAACATAATCAGGATATCGCCTAATCTATCTTCTAGCTTTTGATTCTTGCTGTCCTTAATATATTGATGATTATCCATTACAATGCGGAGCGTTCCATTATATACTTTGTCATATTTTCTTATCTGAGGCTTAGATGCCCAACGTCCACGCTTAACCGCGTCATTATATTCAACAAGCAGCTTTGCCTCATTCTTAGTTAATTCGTGTTCAGTTTTATCCTGACTTTCAATTATATCAAACCTAACTATATCATCTTTTATTCGAACTGAAATGTCATCATTCACCTTGCCGCCAAGTTTCTCAATGCTTTTAAGCAGTGCATCAACTAACACATATATGCCAGAAGTCTCTTCATCTGGCCTTCTCTGAATGTCGGTTCTATTTCCAGAACAAGATCCATAATATCCTGTCTTGAAATCGTATATTCAGGCATACGATTGTGAAGCATATAGTCGTTCATTCTTTTCACCTCCGCCTTTATCGGCAATTTTTTGTTTTTTGCCGCTATGGTCATTACTGGTATTTAGAGATCCACTCACACGTTCTCATGAAATGTATGACCCCCCGGGTATCACTTTCACATTCGGTCCCTTCGCTACTCAAACGGCAATATTGCAAATATCGAAATAAATCTATAATATTGATATGACTAATATGGTTAATTTTCATCATATGCGGTGACTTCCGATGGATGAGGAAAGGAGTTTCAAGTGAGAATTGCTTACGTTGAAGATGACATCATTCAGTGCGAAAGAATGTCACGTCAATTAAAGAACTGTTTCAGCGACATTTCTATCCCTGTTGACTGTCTGGATGTCTTCACTACTACTGAAAAATTTATGGAAGACTGGTATACGAGGAAGTACGATCTGATTGTTCTTGACATTTTTCTGGATGAGTCTTCCGGAATTGAACTGGCTCAGGAGATAAGAAAGACAGATAAGGATGTATTCTTGATTTTCTGTTCCACAAGCAATGATTTTGCTTCTGAAAGTTACCAGGTTCAGGCTTCCTATTATTTGACTAAGCCCATCAGCTATAACAAAATGAGCCAGATGGCAGGACACATTGCCAAGGCCATGAAAATGGACAAAGAGTATCTTGAACTGAAAAACGGTCAGAAAATCCTGATTTCGCAGATAATTTCTACTGAATATTATAATCACTGCATTAATATCAACCTGAAGGATGACCTCAAGGTCAAAGTATATGCTTCGCAAAAGTCTTTCCTTGAAACTATCCAAAAATATGACTATCTTCTTCCTATCAATCAGGGAACGGTTATCAACCTCAAAGAGGTGGTTTCCTACAGCAATAAATGTTTCACAATGTCTGACAGAACGATGCTGCACGTCAGTAGAAGAAAGGCAGCTGAGGTTCAGGAGAGATATCAGAACTATGTATTTAATGACATACGGGGGTAATTCCTGATGCATGAACCGTACACGAATCTTGAATATCTGCTTGCAGAAATACTTAATTTCGTACCATATGCGGTACTTTTTCTGTATGCATTCAGAAAAGAATTCAGATTCAGCAGAAAAGCCACGATCTTACCTCTGCTGTTCCTATCTTTTTCATTTGTTTTCATAGATTATTACGCATCATATTATGATATACCCGGACTGGAATTACTGGCCGATATACTGTTTATTCTCCTTGCTGTCATTGCCATATTTCTGACAGGGGCAAACATCGGGCACACGCTGTTTGTAATGCTGATGCTCAAGAACTGTTCAGACTTCCTGTTTGTATTTGCCAAGTTTATGGAATACCAGTTCGTTCCCGAACAGGCTCTTGAAGTATATAACTGGACCTATGCAGTATCACTAATTCTGTGTGAAATACCTTTCTTAACAGTAATATTCATCATAATTCGCAAATATTTCTCTTTCAGCACGGATGACACTGTGAATGCGAAGTTCTGGAATTTCCTGTGGATCATTCCACTATTCTTCTACTTTGCCTGGAAGTATCTGTTCTATTGGGGAACAGATAACCTGATCCAGGCCGAACTGATGCCGGCCAACAATCTCTTTCTCCTGATGTCTATTGTATGTCAGCTGATAATCTACACAGGGATTGCGGTCCTTATACGCAAATATCATGAAGAATCCAGAGCCCGTGAGATCATCTATGCAAACAGTCTGCAGCAGCTGCAGTACAAGAACATAGCATTCCAGATTGATGCTACAAAAAGGATCAGCCATGATCTGAGGCATCATTTTGTCACCATCACTTCCCTTGCCGACAAAGGCGAGTATGACAGACTGAAACAGTATCTGAACAGCTGTCTCGATGAATCTGATCTGGATACTACACTTAAATACTGCAGTAACGAAATTCTGAACATCCTGCTTGTCTATTACGGATCAATGTGCAGGGAAAACGGGATTTCATATAATGTGAATATGCAGATCCCTCAGGAACTAAATGTTGCTGATTCAGATCTCACCATACTGTTCGGCAATCTGATCGAAAATGCATATGAAGCATGCATGCGCCAGACACTCTCAGAGCCGGAGATAAATATAGAAGCTCACATTACACATGACAATCTTGTCGCTACAATAGAAAACACTCTGCCTGATGGCTTTGTTTTTCAGAACTCCGATTCAGTTAGATCATCGAAAAGAAATGAGAATGGTATCGGTATCAGCTCCTGCAGGAATATCGTAGACAGATATGGCGGTGTCATACGCTTCTCAGCAGACGAAACCTTTAAAGTTCAGCTTATGATTCCCTTAATAGTGTTATAATAACCCTATCGAAAGGATTATACCGACATGAACTATTATGAGCTTCTCGGGGTGTCACCTTCGGCGAGTGACGACGAGATAAGACAGGCATATCGAAAACAGATGAGGCGCTTTCACCCTGACCGCAACAAGGGGCAGGAGGAATATGCGACAGAGAAATCCCGCCAGATAATCGAAGCCTATGAGGCAATAAGGACTGCGGAGCGGAGAGCTGAATACGATGCCGGACTGCTGCTGCATGATGACGGAGACAGCTGGATTAGAAAAGAAGCAAAGCGAAGAAGAGCTGAGGCACAGGCAGAGCCGGTCCCTGTGAAAAGAACAAGTCTCGTTATGCCGGCAATCATCATCGGAATTTTTGTTCTGCTTCTGGTGGCAGGTGCCGGAATGAACAGGAAGAATCTTGAACCGACAACAGACCTCATTGGCTCCTGGGCTTTTGACGAATGCATCTGCTACTATACAGGAACAGCAACTGAATCCGATAAAGAATACAAAGATTATGATCCGGGCGCAACGGTCA
>JAZUII010000029.1:0-30405 GCA_045642105.1 Anaerovoracaceae bacterium
CACAATAGAAAAGAGAAATCCGGTGACAATAGCGAAGAGGATACACCTGTTCCCATCCCGAACACAGAAGTTAAGCTCTTTAGCGCTGAAGATACTTGGAGGGGAGCCTCCTGGGAAATTAGGACGTCGCCGGTTTTTTCTTTGCATAAATAGTAATCCGGTGACAATAGCGAAGAGGATACACCTGTTTCCATCTCGAACACAGAAGTTAAGCTCTTTAGCGCTGAAGATACTTGGAGAGGAGTCTCCTGGGAAATTAGGACGTCGCCGGTTTATATATAGATTATCAGGAACTGCTTCGGCAGTTCTTTTTATATAGTCTTTCAAACTTGCTGTAATGCCACACCCGTGCTATTATAATTAAGTTAATATATACAAAGTGAGGTTAACTATGGGTAAAGCAAAATTCCTGCTTGGTCGCATCAAGAATATGCACTACAAGCAGTTTTTTCAGACAATAGAGAAGATGCACAAGAAGTCGGGCAAGAGCAGAGTGTATCTATTTGCTGACACTGTTATGACGGGCATTAAATATCAGGCTGGTTATGTTGACTATCTGAACGCTGAGATGTGGAACATGAACGCAGCACAGAAGAGCGACGTAATCACAAGAGGAATCAACAACGAGTATGTAATCAAGTACAACGACTTCGACTACACACACTACTTCCTCAACAAAGCTGATTTTAACAAGATGTTCGACAAGTACCTGAGACGTGAGTGGATTGAGATTGATACTGAAGCGGATCAGGATAAGTTTAACAGCTTTATTGAGGGTAAGGAGGCTGTAATTGTCAAACCTCTTAACGAGATGGGAGGAACCGGCGTTACAAAGGTGAAGGCTGTTCCTGAAAGTTTTGAAGAGGTCAAGACAATGCTTCCGGTACTTGTTGAGGAGCTTATTGAGCAGGAGGAGTCTCTTGCGGAGCTCAATCCTTCAAGCGTCAATTCGATTCGTGTTTTATCCTTCCTGAAGAATGATGGAACTCCGGTTATTCTGGCTGCTTACCTGAGAGTCGGACAGGGCGGCGTTGTAGATAATTTCTGCAGCGGCGGTATGCTCACCGCTATCGATCTCGAGACAGGCGTTGTTTTCGGTCCGGGCGTGGATATCGACAACAATGTATTCTATAACCATCCGCTTACAGGAAAGCCTCTCGTGGGCTTCCAGGTTCCTCAGTTCGATGAGATCAAGGCGATGGTACTTGAGGCGGCGCTTCTCGTGCCACAGGTTCGCTATGTAGGCTGGGATGTATCGGTTTCAAAGAAAGGCCCTTGTTTTATTGAAGGCAACGAGTATCCGGGCCACGTATTCTTTAACTTCCCGCAGCATCATCCAGATGGAAAGGGACAGAGAAGCAGATTCGAAGCTATTATGGATTAGAATAGGAAATGGCTGTCGCGCTAAAAGAATAAAGTCTTTAGTGCGGCAGTTTTATATTTTCTATGCACGGATGTGCTGAGGAAGTGGTCCGGTATTCGAAATTCTTGAAATTTGTAGACCGGTTTTTTGCCGAGATAATCCCTTTAATGGGCCATATAATCAGTAAATATGTAATATAGGACCAGTTTAAGCCTTAAATAGAGCTTTCTGCTGGTCCTGATTTTTTAAGTTTATATAATAGTGGACCAGAAACTGGTCCTGAGAATCGCAAAATATTATATATGGTCCGGGATTTTGGAAAAAGCGCTAATTTGAGGACCAGTTTCTGATCTCAAGTCTCCGCAGCGGCACCTCAAGCCGCGAAATATAGTTCCGTAGCGGCAGTCGCATGAGGTGCCGCAGCTCAGGCACAGAAAAACTCCAGCCCTCACGGGTCTGGAGTTTTACCTATCATAGTACTATTCTATCCTAATGTTGCGATGAGCTCGGCTTTACGATACTCGTATGCTTCTACTGCTTCAGCTTCGAACTCGATGCTGTCGTCCAGTCCGAGCTTGCGAAGAAGATATTTCGCGAAAAGCGGATTCATGATGAGATATGGTCCGAGCGAGTATGTCGCAAAGAAGTTGTTTCTGCGGATGCCTTCCGCTTTGGTATCCGGATTCATGCCGATTCCGATTTCGATGTCGATGAACTTATTGGCTTCGAAGAAGTCTCCGTATGAGAAGGAGAACTGGCTTCTGTGGCCGAGCATTGTGAGCTCTGAGCCATCTGTATCGACAAATTTGCCGACATACTGGGAGTTGTGTCTCTCCGCACTGTTCATATAACGAACCGAGTAGAAATCAAAGACTCCGAGTGCCGGGATGATGCGATCTTCATCGCGGATCTCGTTGCCGAAAATCTCAACTGAGTTACCTGTGATAAGGAAGATTGTACCATTGTCAATCAGTTCCTCAATGCGAGCCTTGTAAGGCCTAAGAAGCTCGATAACCTGCTCCTGCTTGCGCTCTGAGAGGCAGCCGAGGTAGATCATATCCACATCCTCGTTAACGAAGGCAGGTGTCTCTGTGTGTCTTGTGTTAAGGATCTCAAGCTCGCTGCTACAGCGTCCGAGATATTCCATGTTATAGCTCTCTGCGTAGATGTTGCAGAACTCAGGATAAAGGAATTCAATTATCTTCATTACTTTGCCTCCTTTACATCTACGGTATTGTTGCCGTCCTGATCGAAGAAGTTGATTGCTCCTACGACCTTGCTTGGGTCATCGCCGTTGAGCTCCATAGCTCTTGCAACGATAGCATCTCTCCATCTTCCGCCTTTACGTACATAGTCAATCTCGAAGAGCACATATACCTTCTCGATTCCTTCAGTATCGATGAACTGTGGAACAAGGCTGTCGTCCTCAACGCATACGATTTTCTCTTCAGGAATTCCCGCAAGGAGGAGTCTGAGCTTGTGGTTTAAGTACATGTGGCCTGCGCACACGATTTTTTTGATGTTAGGGCTGTTCAAGAATTCGTAGTCTGTCTCATAGATCCATGTCAGAGTCTCTGATGGATGGTTCTTGTCCTGAACCTCATCGAGACAGAATACTACTTCTTTAATTGAAGGCTCTTTAGCCATGTACTCGAAAACTGTTGATGCAGCACTTACGTTCTGACTCTTCGTTCCGTAGGTGTGGTACTCGATGCCGTTGTACTTGATGCAAGTCTCGCGGATCTTGGTGATCTTCTGTGACTCGAAGAACTCTGCAATCTCGCCGGCACCGATGCCTGCTTCGCGGAGAACAGCTGTTGCTGAGAGCACGTTGAATGCGTTAAAAATAGTCTCTGAAATGAGTGGATATGTTGTTGCAACGCCGTCCTCTTCGATGGTGATTGTTCTTCCATCCAGGTCGACATTGGTTGCGTAGTACTTGCACTCGCTGGTCTTGAAATCGCACTCAGGGCAGTAGTAGTCTCCGATGTGTCTGTAGTGTCTGTAGTTGTACTGGATGTCTGCACCGCACTCAGGGCATACCCAGATATCTTTTACTCTGTTCTCGAAAGGATTGGTGTGGGCATCAGCCATTCCGTAGAAAATTCTTGGGGTGCCAGTGTCCTTAGCGAGCTGTGAGCTGATAGGATCATTGGCATTCAGAATTGCAGTGGTCTTGTCGCCGAGTGCTTCGAAGGTCTTCTCAAGACAGTCGAAAATATACTCAGGGTGACCGTTTCTTCTGAGCGAATCCTTGCAGACATTGGTTACGAGAATGAAGTTCGGCTCGATCTTTGCCATTGCAGGAGCGAGTGTCTTCTCGTCAGCCTCAAGGATTGAAGCATCCATAACTGGCTTGTTCCAGATATTAACTGCTCTCAGGAGGTTGAGACAGTAGCCGGCTGCGAGGTTGGCGCCCCAGTCGTTGAAGCTTACTGTGTAGCCCATCTCCTTGAGCTTATTGTAGACAAGAGCAGAAGTTGTTGTCTTGCCGTTAGTTCCGGTAATTGTGATAACAAGTTTCGGCTTCGCAACTCTTGCCATGAAGTCAGGACAGAGCTTGTAAGCGAGCAGACCCGGACGGTCATCTCTTGCGTTGCCGCGCTTTCTATTAATCCAGTAGTAGAACTTAGCTGCCCAGAGGGCAAAATAGAATCTAAGCATTATGTGTCTCCTTTGAGGCGCATCTCTATATGCGCATAATATGATTTAATTATACCATATATAGATGTAGAAATATGTAGAAAGAGAGAATTTGCATCTGTCAAAGAAAATGTTTGACAGCCATTCGCTGAAGTGTTATAGTAGTGCAGTATGAAAGAGAATATATCGACAGTTGAATACGTGAGCATGCTCTACGATTTCTACGGAGAGCTCTTAAGCGAAGCGAGGAAGGACGTGATGAGCCTTTATCACGAGGATAATTTCTCCCTCTCTGAGATTGCGGACGAACTGGGGATGACAAGGCAGGCTGTTCACTACACACTCAAGAAGGCCGAAGCGGCACTTGAAGCCTATGAGGAGAAGCTTGGACTTGTCGCAGAATATAGAGAGAATGCTGAGAAGGCAGAGCGCGCCAGAGAAGCTGCGAAGCAGATTTTAGCAGAAGAGAAGCTTAGCGGTGAATCTCAGAAGCGCCTCGAAGATATTCTCAGAACTATAGAAGAGATTACGGAGTAACAGATGGCATTTGAAGGATTATCCGAGAAGCTGCAGGTGACCTTTAAGGACCTGAGGGGCAAGGGCGTAATTACCGAGAAGGACATAGATGCCGCAATGAAGGACGTCAAGATGGCGCTCCTCGAGGCGGATGTCAATTTCAAGGTTGTTAAGAGCTTTGTTGCCACAATCAAGGAAAAGGCTCTGGGCGAAGAAGTAATGAACAGCCTGACTCCGGGACAGCAGGTTGTTAAGATAGTTAAAGACGAGCTCGTAGATATGATGGGCGGCGCGAACAGCAAGCTCACATATTCGCCAAGTGGTTTTACAGTATATATGCTGGTAGGTCTCCAGGGTACTGGTAAGACAACGACCGCAGGTAAGCTCGCATCATACCTTAAGACACAGGGCAAGAAACCGATGATTGCAGCTTGCGATATTTACAGACCGGCGGCTATCGATCAGCTGGAGATTGTAGGTAAAGCTGTTAACACACCGGTTTTCGCAATGAGGGATTCCAAGGATCCTGAGGCAATCGCTAAGGCTGCGCTCAAGGAAGCTCAGAACAAGGGCCTCAACGTGCTCATCGTCGATACAGCAGGACGTCTGCAGATTGACGAAGAACTCATGGAAGAGCTCAAGGTTCTCAAGAAGAGCGTAAAGCCGCACGAGATTCTCCTCGTTGTAGATGCTCTCACCGGACAGGATGCGGTTAACATCGCGAACGGATTCAATGATGCACTCGGCGTTGACGGCATCATCATGACAAAGATGGACGGTGACTCACGAGGCGGAGCTGCACTTTCGGTAAAAGCTGTAACAGGCAAGCCTATCAAGTTCATGGGTACAGGCGAGAAGTACGATGCTCTTGAGCCTTTCCATCCGGACAGAATCGCATCAAGAATCCTCGGCATGGGCGACATGATGTCACTCATCGAGAAAGCAGAGAATGCTTTTACCGAGGAAGAGGCGAAGAAGCTTGAGGCTAAGCTTCGCGAGAACAAGTTCGATCTCGAGGACTTCCTTGACCAGCTCAGACAGATTAACAAGCTCGGCGGTCTTGCGAAGATTATCGACATGATTCCGGGAATCAGCGCAGCTGACAAGAAGAACATCGATATCGAGAAGAGCAAGAAGGAACTGAAGCATCTTGAGGCAATCATCCAGTCGATGACCAAAGAAGAGAGAGCTAATCCGCAGATTCTTAACGCAAGCAGAAGAAAGCGAATTTCTGCAGGATGCGGGCAGCCGGTATCGGCCATCAACAAGCTCATCAAGCAGTATGAGGACATGCGCAAGATGATGAAGAAGATGAATGATCCTAAGTTCCTGAAGAAGAACAAGATGTTCAGAGGACTGGGATTATAACAAAGCTATTTAATCCGCTCAGGCGGGAATAGATATATAAAGTCATTTATTTTAAATCAAGATAATAATTGGAGGACAGAACAATGGTAAAGATCAGACTTAAGAGAATGGGAGCACACAAGAAGCCTTTTTACAGAGTAGTTGTAGCAGACTCAAGAACACCAAGAGATGGTAAGTTCATCGAGGAGATCGGAACATACAACCCACTCAAGGATCCAGCAGAGATCATCATCGACAACGAGGCAGCTCAGAAGTGGCTTGCTAACGGTGCACAGCCAACTGACACAGTAAGAGCTCTTCTCAAGAAGTCCGGCGCAATCAAATAAGGAAGGTAGCATACGATGGCTAGTCTAGTTGAAGCAATTGCTCGAGCACTGGTATCTAAGCCTGACGAAGTAAGCGTCATCCAGGAAGGTGACGGCAAAGATATTGTGGTTAAGCTCTCTGTAGCTAAAGAAGACATTGGCAAGATTATCGGCAAATCAGGCCGTATTGCCAAAGCTATGAGAACAGTTGTTAAAGCGGCTGCAGTAAAGCAGAATAAGAGAGTCACAGTTGAGATTGTAGAGGACTAATTACCAACTATAGGGCAATCAGTGAGCATGCGGGTGTTGCCTGCATGCTCTTTTGCAGAAAATAGAAAACAGGAGAACGAATGAACAGAACCGATTCAGTTATCAGCATCGGAAAAATTACATCTTCGGTCGGAATCAGGGGCGAGGTCAGAGTAACTCTCTATGCGGGCGAGTCGGACAACCTTCGCAAGGGTGCCGTACTTACACTTGCCAGCCGCAAGGATACCCGCAGCTATACAGTCGGCAATGTGCGTTATCAGAACGGCAGACCGGTTGTCAAATTTGAAGAGGTAACTGACAGAAATGCGGCCGACGAGCTTAGGGATTACGAGATTCGTATTCCTGAGTCTGAGCTTGCGGAGCTCGCACCGGGCGAGTTCTATATCAAAGACCTCATCGGTTTCGAGGTGTACGACAGAGCAAGCGAGAGTGTTATCGGCGAGGTAACAGACTATATCAGAAACAGAGCTCAGTGCATCTGGGAGGTAAAAGGATCTGACGACAGGCAGATACTCATCCCTGATGTTGAGGCTTTTGTAAAGAATATTGACGGAGAGAAGAGAACCATCGAGGTTGAGCTTATTCCCGGTTTTATCGACTAGAAATGAAGATTAACATCATGACGCTTTTCCCTGAGATGTTCACACCTCTCAAGGAAAGTATGCTCGGCAGAGCTGCAGAGGGCGGCCTGCTCGAGTTCAATATTGTAAATATAAGGGATTACACACTCGACAGACATAACAGAGTGGATGATACCCCATACGGAGGCGGGGCCGGCATGGTTATGGCGGTACAGCCTATTCTTGATGCCTACAGACAGAACGGTTTCGGCGGAAGAACAATATATATGTCGCCGAGGGGAAAAGTTCTTGATGGTGCTCTTGCAGAGGAGCTTTCATCGGAGAGTGAGATTACTATTCTCTGCGGACACTATGAGGGTGTGGACCAGAGAGCGCTGGATGTACTGAAAGCAGAAGAAGTTTCGATTGGGGACTATGTGCTGACCGGAGGAGAGCTTCCGGCTATGGTTCTGATAGACACTGTGGCCAGATTCATTGAAGGTGTACTGGCAAGTGAAGAATCAGCGATGGATGAATCGATATACTCTGGCCTTCTGGAGTATCCGCACTATACCAAACCTCGCGAGATTGAGGGGATGGAGGTGCCGGATGTGCTGCTTTCGGGTAATCACGGACTTGTGGATCTGTGGAGATTTGAGGAGGCTGTGAAGCTCACAGCGGAAAGACGACCGGAGCTGCTTGAGAAATTCGCATCGGAAGAACGCGAACTCTCGAAGAAAGAGAAGGCAATCCTGGCAAAATATGTCAACCACTAAATACAGTAAATAAAAGGGCTATGATAGAATATATATTGTATCTGGCCCGTTTTTAATGTAAAATGATAAGAAGAGGGCCTATATGAAAAACAAGAAGTGGATTTGGATACTTATATACCTGGCTGCAGTTGCAGCCTGCATATTTGTCATATATATCATCCCATCGGTTGCGGGGTTGCTTGAAGGCACTTACGTAGCAGAATATGGAGACATTGAGGTGTCGGACGATGCGAAGGCGTATGTCCTGCGCAATGAGAAGGTATATACAGCATCCAAGGCCTGCAACATTTTACAGAAGGCAAAAGAAGGTCAGCTTGTAAGAGTAGGAACTCCTATAGTAGCTGTTGCGGAAGGAGGCACTGAGGAGATTTCCGGCAGATATTCAACAATCGTCGAGTCTCTTGGTAAAGCTGCGGTTGCAACCGAGAGCGGTTCATCGAAGCATGCCGGATATGTTGCTTATATGGTGGACGGTGCAGAACCGAAGCTCAGCTATGACAAGCTTACAGAACTGAAGAGAAGCTCCATCGAGAGTTATACAGGTGCAAAGGTCATCAAGACTGCCAGCGGAGACTGTGCAAAAGGAGAACCTGTTTTCAAGATTGTTGCGAACGGAGACTGGTGGCTTGTGTACTACGTTGACAACAAGACTGCTGAGAAGTATAGCGAGGATAAAGTTGTCAAGCTTACGATAGGTGACGAGACAGTTTCTGCCAGCGTTGATTCAATCAAAAAGGGCAAAGAGAATTCGAGAATTGTTCTTTGCTGCAGCGTTTTCGTAAAAGATTATCTTACGATGCGTGAGGCTGATATAAAGGTTACCACCTCAAGCGGCGAAGGCCTGATTATTAATGATAAGAGTATAGTTAAGAAGGATGGTCATAAAGGCGTCCTTGTTAAAAACAAATACGGACACAACGTTTTCTACAGAATCAGCGTTCTTGCGGATGACGGTGAGAAGTCCGCAGTTGAACAGGATCGTTTCCTGGATGAAAAAGGTAATTACGTTGAGACAATCGGAATATATTATGAGATTGTATCTTCGCCAAGCAAGTCAGAAGTAGAGAAAGCTGAATAATATGAGTATTGCAGAGAAGTATGCCGATATTCTCGAAAGAAAGAATGCGGCAGCTGTCAGAAGCGGTCGCAGACCTGAGGATGTAACCCTTCTGGCTGTTACCAAGACACGTACTGCGGCAGAACTCAATGAAGTAATTGCTGCAGGTGCGACGGATATCGGAGAGAATAAGGTTCAGGAGATTCTTGAGAAGTATGATAAAGTGGAGCCGGTTAGCTGGCACATGATTGGACATCTCCAGACCAACAAAGTAAAAAGCATTGTCGATAAGGTGGTTATGATTCACTCTGTTGATTCATTCCATCTTGCAAAAGAAATAGATAAGAGATCAGCCGCTATAGACAGAACAATGGATGTGTTGATTGAAGTGAATTCTGCTATGGAGGCAACGAAGTCGGGTATCGCTTCTGACGAAGTGAAGTCGCTGGTTGCTGAGATTGCAGAAAACTGCAGCAATATAAGAGTGTGCGGTATCATGTGCATTCCTCCGAGATGTGAAGACCCGGAGGATGCGAGAGGGTATTTTAGAGAGGCAAAGAAGCTTTTCGAAGAAATGAAGACATGGGGATTCCCAGAGGAAAAAGTTGCACCGTCGGTGCTTTCTATGGGAATGTCGAATGACTTCGAAGTGGCGATTGAGGAAGGCTCAAACGTCGTAAGAGTAGGAAGCTCGATTTTCGGGCCAAGAAGAGTAAGATAGACAAACATATTTCTAATAGAATTTTCTGAGGAGGATGCAAAATGGGTGTCGGTGAGACTTTTAAGAAGCTGATTGGAATTGAGGACGAAGCTGATGATTTCGAAATCACACAGGAGGAGATAGACCTCGAAAGAAAGAAGATGTATGATTCGGAGCCTGCTCCTGCTCCAGCAAAACACAACTACGAGGAGCCGCTGTCAACAGGAATCAGCCAGAAGGCAGATAACCCATATACAGCAGTTGCACCTATGATGGGAGTAAGCCAGGCTGACAGAAGAGTATCTATGAACGCTTCAAATCCGTTCAAGATGGTAGTTATCGAGCCAAAGCACTTCGATGAGTGCAGCAAGCTGGTAGATAACCTTAAGTCAAGAAAGCCTGTAATTATCAATCTTGAGAAGGTTGAGACAGACCTTGCAAGAAAGATGTTCGACTTCCTCAGTGGCGCAACATATGCACTTGGAGGAAATGTTCAGAGAGTAACTCAGAACATTTTCATTTTCGCGCCTGCAAACGTAGATATTAACGCAAAACTTAACAGGGACAACACAGAAGCGGGTTATACTAATAACAACAACAATAACCCTTGGAGGTAATATGAGAATACTTGCAACAGCTGTTAACTGGTTTGCGGAAATAATAGAATGGGCATTGATTGTAAGAGCAATCATGAGCTGGTTCGTAAGCAATCCTTATTCGACAGCAGGTAAGATTTACAGTTTTCTGCTTAACATTACTGAGCCAATCGTGGCACCAATCAGAAACGCACTTACAAAGAACCGGGCAACAGGCGGAGTCGACTGGTCCCTGCTGATAGCGTTCCTGATTATCGATGTAGTGCAGGGAATTCTTGTCAGAATCCTGCTTATGTTATAGGAACCTGACATTTTAAATAAGATAATTTAATTAAAAAGATCGCATAGAAAGGAAGGGTACACACCTATGATTATGCCAATTGATATCGATAAGAAAGAATTCAGCCGTGACAAAAGAGGATATAATTCAAGAGAGGTTGATGAATTTCTTGATCTGATTGCTGTTGACTATGAGAAGATTCTTAATGATAACAGAAGTATGGCTCACAAGATCAAGTCACTCGAGAAGCAGCTGCAGGAGGCTCAGAAGTCAGATACAGCTATGCTTGAGACACTTGAGACAGCAAAGAAGCTCATGGCCGATATCAGCGCAAGTGCTGAGAGAAGAGCTGAGCTCATGATGAGAGACGCAGAACTCGAGTCAGAGAACATGATTCTTGACGCTAAGATGACAGTAAAGAAACTCAACGAAGAGCACATTACACTCATCAACAAGGTTGAGAGACTCAGAGCAAACTACAAGACAATGCTTGCATCAGAGCTTGAGAAGCTTGAGCATGACGAGTATGATTTGCTCAGAGATATCGACAGAAGTGATCTTCCTGAGCTTGAGAAAGGCTTCCAGACAACTGGAGACGAGAAAATCGTTAACACAGAGACTATCGTAGTACAGGAGAAGGTTCAGCCGGTTGCACCTGTACAGGTTGAAGATACACAGAAGGTAGAGCTTCCTGTATCAGATCTCGCACACGCTACAGTATCAGATCTCTCAGAGAGTCTTAAGAAGATGGCTGAGGAGCAGGCAACTGTAAGCGATACAATTATTCTTAAGTAATAAGTCGGCAAACGCTGGCTAAGGAGTTCTAATGATTCCCGTAATAATCGCAGTCGGCGTTATTGCTGTCGATCAGATAACCAAAATACTTATAAGAGCCAATTTTAGCGTTGGCAATAGCATGCCTGTGCTGGGCGAATCAATTCGTCTGCTGTACATACGCAACACAGGCACTGCTTTTAGTATGTTTGAAAACAACCATTGGATAACTATAGGGCTTACGACGGTGCTTATCGTCGTATGCCTTTTGTTTTTGCTAAAAGAACTTAAGAGCGGCTCGAAGCTGCTCGCTTACTGCGTCACGCTTGTTCTTGCCGGTGGGATATCCAATATGATAGACAGACTTGCCCTCGGATATGTCACAGATATGATATCCGTCGGAAGTTTTGCGATATTCAATGTTGCGGATATCGCAGTAACCTGCGGCTGTATTCTGGCGATGATAACTTTAATTGTGCAGGCAAAGGAGGAAGAGAGAAATGAATGACAGTGACTTAATAACACTGCTCGCCTCCGCTGAGGAAGCAGGCACAAGACTCGACGCATATATCTCAGGTGCTATAGAGGACCTTTCAAGGAATTATGCTCAGCAGCTGATTGAAGAAGGTAATGTAAGCATAGACGGCAAACTTGAGACCTCAAAAAAGCGCAAGGTAAAGGCGAATGAAGAGATTACGGTGGATTTTCCGGCGCCGAAGGAACTCGAGGTAAAAGCCGAGAATATTCCGCTTGAGATAGTCTATGAAGACGACGATGTGATAGTTGTTAACAAGCCTCGTGGAATGGTGGTTCACCCAAGTCCGGGCAATTACGACGGAACTCTGGTCAATGCTATCATGTACCACTGCGGAGACAGCCTTTCATCAATCAACGGCGTTGTGAGACCGGGCATTGTCCACAGAATAGACAAGGACACAAGCGGGCTGCTGATGATTGCCAAGAATAACAAAGCGCATGAGTCACTAGCAGCCCAGCTCAAGGACCACTCCTGCACAAGGGTATACACCGCTCTCGTGTACGACAATATTAAAGAAGAGGACCTCACCGTTGACGAGCCAATCGGCCGAGATGAGAAGAACCGCCTTAGACGAGCAGTAAGAGGAAGCAACCAGAAGGAAGCCGTTACACATCTCCACGTCGAGAAAAGATATGGCAAGTACACACTTGTGACTGCAAGGCTGGAGACTGGAAGAACTCACCAGATCAGAGTTCACTGCGCTTACATCAAGCATCCGCTGGTGGGCGACACGACCTATGGCCCTAAGAAGCAGAGTTTTGGCGTTGAGGGCCAGCTGCTGCATGCCGGAGTGCTGGGTTTCGTGCATCCGGCGACCGGCGACTATATGGAATTCAGAAGCGAACTTCCGGCATATTTCACCGACGTGCTGGATAAGCTTGACAAATAGAGAGCGCAAGCTTTTACGCAGAAAGAAGAAAGAATGAAGAAACGCAAGAAAATCAACTCAAGACCCGGTACACTGCTTTATCCGGTGCCATCGGTTATGGTAACCTGCGGCGACGAGAATGAGAACAATATAATCACCGTTGCATGGACAGGCACAGTCAATTCAGAGCCACCGATTGTGTACGTGTCGGTAAGGAAATCCCGCTATTCGCACCACATGATTGCTGAGCAGGGCGAGTTCGTCATCAACATGGTTGGCGATGACCTGGTAAAAGCAATGGACTACTGCGGGGTTAAGTCGGGCCGCGATGTCGACAAGTTTGAGAAATGCGGACTGACCCGCGAGAAGGCGGATATCGTTAAGGCACCGCTCATCGCTGAGGCACCTGTGTGTCTGGAGTGCAAGGTTATTGAGGTAAAAGAATTCCCTACACACGACATGTTTCTGGGCGAGGTCGTTGCAGTGCATATAGCAGAGGATTACATCAGAGACGATGGAGCTTATGACTTCGGAGCTATGGGACTTGTTACACTGAATCACGGCAAGTACTACAAGCTCGAAGACAGAAGCAAAGGCTTTTTCGGATATTCGATAATGAAGCCGAAGACCAGAGCCAAGAGAAAGAAGCGCGGCAGATAAAATTGACAGAATTTTTTCTGCATCCATTGAGGAAGTGAATAGAGCAAAAAACCTGCTAGGGAAAAGTTTTTGACTTTCCTTAGCAGGTTTTATGTTTATTGCAGGTTTATGATTCACTGTCACGCTTGTTGTGTCGTGATCTGTTTTGGCAGTGCCGGATCGATATACACTGTCATGTTATGGGTGAAAATAACCATGCCCGGCTTTGCGCCGTTAGGTTTCTTGACATATCTTACAGGAACATAGTCAACCGGTACGTTGGCAGAATCGGAAGCCTTGCTGTGGTATGCAGCAATTGCAGCAGCCTCGTAGATTATCTCCGCAGAGAGATCTTCGACCGTCCTGCCGTTATCCATCTTGAGTATGAGATGTGAACCTGGGATATCCTTGGTATGCATCCATACATCAGTCTTATATGCAAAACGCATAGTCAGCCAGTCATTCTCATTATTGTTACGGCCGACATACACATCTGTGCCGTCCGAGAGGGTGTAGTGGATTGGAGAAGGCTTGGACTTCTTGCGAGGATATCCGTTCTTCTTTCGGAATCTCACGTAGCCGGTTTCCTGAAGTTCTTCCTTTATGATGTCCAGTTCGTCTTCTGTACCTGCAGAATTTACAGCATGCAGCACAGACTCAAGGTACAGAATGTCCTGTTCATTCTCTTCGAGCTGAGTCTGCTTCTCATGAATGGCCGTTCTCGCCTTTGAGTACTTCTTGAAATATCTCTGGGCGTTCTTTGAAGGAGCCAGCTTCTCATCCAGCGGAATAGTAATAGGCTGACCGTCGTAGTAATTGACTACAGTCGCCGACTTTGAACCCGGCTTGATCAGGTGGATATTCGCTGTTAGAAGTTCACCGTACAGTCTGTATTTGTCAGAATCTTCAGCTGCAAGAAGGTCTTCTCCGAGCTTCTTCTTCTTGAGACGAGCTTTGTCCAGAGCTGCCTGGACAGTTCTTGCAAGGGGCATAGCCTTTTGCTTGAACATATTGGAGCTCTCACGATTAAAGAAATAGAACTCGACAGCCTGGCTGATTGATTCGAAGCGAATCTCTTCGAGCCCTTCGTATTCGTGCAGATCTGTGAGATGGAACTCGCGAGGAGTTCCCTTATCATCAACATACACTCTGCCCGCAGCACTGCCGGACTCCACCTCAGAGATGATTTCTCGAAGTCTTGAAGCGGCAGCCATCGGACCGTGAAGAAGTTCTCTTGCGATTGCAGGGGAAATACCTCCGACTGCTGTTGCGAGAAGCTTTGCCTCTTCAGGAAGCGCAGCGTCCTCCGGAACTTCTTTAAAAGGAGTCTTGTCCTGCGCAGGCGGATACTGGTATATGATGCCCGGAAGCAGCTGTCTGTAGCGGTTGACATCGATAGAGATGCGCTTGATGCTGTCGATGATTTTGCCTGTCTCGATATCGATGAGGACGATGTTCGAGTGCTTGCCCATGATCTCGATGATGAGTCTCTTGCACACGGTAAAACCAAGTTCGTTCTGCGCTTCGATATCTATCTCGATGATACGCTCGGACTTGTACTGTCTGATATCTGTGATACGACCGCCCTGCAGGTGTTTCCTGAGAAGCATGCAGAATGTCGGAGGCTGCTGCGGATTCTGATATTTGTTATCTGTCAGGCAGAGTCTCGCCGACTGGCTGTTGCAGGACACAAAAAGTCTTACATTACCCTCGCGGGTATGTATCTGTAACATGAGCTCTTCGCTGCCTGGCTGATAGACTTTCTCTATCTTGCCGAGGGTAAGCTTTGCTGCGAGCTCGCGTGTTATTCCATATGTAATAATTCCGTCAAATGCCATGCAATTACTATAACATTGAGCGCAGTGACAGGCAAGTGCGGTTCGACACAGAGCTGCAAAAGTGGTATACTTTATGGGCACGAAAGGTCAGGCGACAACGCACAGAAGGACGCTTTCGGGAAAGAGAGAATATATAAATGATTAAGAGTATGACAGGCTTCGGAAGAGGCCAGTATTCAGACGAGGTCAAGACAGTTACTGTTGAGATCAAGGCTGTTAACCACCGTTACTGTGACATCTATGTCAAGATGCCTCGCCGTTATGCATTTGCTGAGGAGCAGATCAAGGCAGAGATTAAGAAAAAGATCTCCAGAGGTAAGATTGAAGTCGGAGTAACAGTAGATGCTTTTGGAACAAGTGATACAGATGTAAGACTCGACAAGGCGCTTGCTGCAAAATATTATAAGGCGCTGCAGGAACTCGATGACAGTTTCGATTTCTCCATCGGCGGAGGAATTACAATGTCGCTGCTGGCAAAGATGCCTGATGTTATAAAGAATGCTCCTGCAGAGGAGAACGAGGAGGAGATGCTCAAAGCACTTCTCGATGCAACATCAAAGGCAGTAGACGATATCTGCGCTATGAGAGAGGTTGAAGGCGGAAAGCTTGCAGCTGACCTCGAGATGAGAGCCGGAATCGTCGATGACATCAGAGCCAGAATCAGCGAGAGAGCACCTATGATTGAGAGAGAATATGCGGCAAAGCTCAGAGCTCGCATAGAGGAACTCCTCGACGGTGCGGTAGAGATACCGGAAGACAGAATCGCGCTGGAAGCAGCGATTTTTGCAGACAAAGCCAACATCACTGAGGAACTCATCAGGCTCGAGAGCCACATCGCACAGCTTCGCAGTTTCCTGAAGACAGACAACGAAGCAATCGGAAAGAAGATTGACTTCCTGATTCAGGAGATGAACAGAGAGGCTAACACAATCGGCTCAAAGTCCAATGACAAAGAGATTACAAGCATGATGCTGGATCTCAAGGCTGAGGTTGAGAAGATTAGAGAACAGGTGCAGAATATCGAGTAATATGATATAATTATCAGCACTGTTTTGCAAAGGAGGAGCGATGAGCGGTCATCAGAAAGGCAAGCTATATGTAATATCCGGCCCATCGGGAACCGGAAAGGGCACAATCTGCAAGGAGCTGACAGCCCGCGGAGCGATGGATATATCCACATCGATGACAACAAGAAGTCCTAGAGAGGGCGAAGTCGATGGAAAGGATTATTTCTTCGTTACCAAGGAAGAATTCAAGGAGAACATTGAGAAGGGCAATATGCTTGAGTGGGCCAATGTTTTCGACAATATGTACGGCACACCTAAGGAAGCGGTTATCAAGAGACTTGAGAGAGGCCGCAATGTTATCCTGGAAATTGATGTTCAGGGAGGACTTCAGGTCAAGAAAGCTATGCCTGAGACAGTTCTGATTTTCATACTGCCGCCAAGCCTGGCTGTACTCAGAGAAAGACTTGAGGGCAGACACACAGACGCTCCTGATGTAATAGAGAAGAGACTCGCAGAGTCAATCAATGAGATCAGACTGCTCGGTGAGTACGACTACTATGTAGTCAACGACGTACTCGAAGATGCAGTTAATGAGGTAAAAGGAATAGTTGCTGCCGAGGCGAGAAGGGTTCCTGACAAGGTGAAGCCTATCATCGGCAGATATGAGAGAGAGAAAGGGGAATAGAAATGCTTTTAATGCCATCAATCAACGAACTTCAGGAGAGAACTGATTCGAAATACACACTTGTAACACTCACAGCTAAGAGAGCAAGAGACATCATCGATGGAAAGCCTGTTCTCACAGAGGAAGAGTGCGAGAGGCCTGTAAGCCAGGCTGCTAAAGAGATTGTACAGGACCTCGTAACATACAAGCGCACAGAGGAATAATGAAAGATATACTGCTAAGCACAAGAACTGAGCATCCGGAGAATTCGGTAGTCAGCGTCGGCGACCTCAAGATAGGCGGCGGCGACCTTGTTGTAATTGCAGGTCCATGCGCAGTTGAGTCAGAGAAGCAGATAGTAAGCATTGCTGAAGCTGTAAAGGCAGCTGGCGCAGATATGCTGAGAGGAGGAGCATTCAAACCGAGAACATCCCCTTATGATTTTCAGGGGCTCGGTGAAGAGGGTATACGCTGCCTTCTCAAAGCAAAGAAAGAGACAGGACTTCCGATTATTTCCGAGATTATTTCGGAGGAGAACCTGGATCTCTTTGAGGATGTGGATGTGCTGCAGATCGGTTCGAGAAATATGCAGAACTACAGTCTGCTTAAGGCTGTGGGAAAGACGAACAAGCCGGTTCTTCTCAAGAGGGGCATAAGTGCTACCTATGAGGAGGTTCTTGCAAGTGCTGAATACATCATGGCAGAGGGCAACAGGAATGTTATTCTCTGCGAGAGGGGAATAAGGAGCTTTGAGACATATACAAGGAACACGCTGGACATAGCGGCTGTTCCGGTATTGAAGGAACTCAGCCACCTGCCCGTTGCGGTTGATCCGAGTCACGCGTCAGGCAGGAGGGAGCTTGTACCGGCGCTTTCACGAGCTGCTGTTGCAGCAGGCGCTGATGCACTGATGGTTGAGGTCCACTGCAGGCCGGAGGAAGCTCTTTCAGATGGAAGACAGTCATTAAGCTGTGAGGAGTTTGCAGCAATGATGAAAGAGATTAGAAGATAATGAGTGCAGTAACTGGAACAAATAACAAATATGCGCTTTTGAGCCCTAATAGCAGGATGAGCATCTCCAAGCAGGTCTTTGACATGCTTGGAGTTTTTGAATATGAAGAGCTGTGTATTCAGAACAGGGATGCAATCAGAGACGTGCTTGCTAATAAGGCGTATCAGGGTTTTCTGATCGCGGAGCCGTTCAAGGAGGCTGCAGCTGAGTGCGTTGATGTGCTTTCTGACACTGCCAAGCTTGTCGGTTCTGTTACTACTGTCAAAAGGTTGGCTGACGGAAGTCTTAAAGGCTACAATACTGATGTTGAGAGTTTTAAGTTCCTGATTCCGGATGAGATAAAAGGCTGGAAGGCTGTCATTCTCGGCACCGGAAGTGCAGCGAGGGCGGCTGCAGAGGGGCTTAAGGAGCTTGGCGCAGATCCGGTAATCCTCGTATCGAGACACGCCGAAGCGACAACTTTGGATTTTCGCCGTAAATACAATGTATTATCATATAACGACCTGAGAGACCATAAGGATGCGCGAATAATGATAAATGCAACTCCGATTGGAATGTATCCTAACAACTGCGTTTCTCCTCTCGACGGAAAGATGATTAAGGCGAGTGCATTCCGTAAGCTGGAGCTTGCAATCGACCTGATTCACAATCCGAGCCGAACCAAATTCCTACAGGATGCCGAGCGCTGCTCCGGCAAGGACAACAAGCTGGTAATCCAGTCTCTCCTCGGAAACATCGGCGAGCGACTTCACGGACATCGTCATACGGACCTGTACAAGGCTCTGCGGGATAACTTAAATATGCCGAACAGGGTCTACACGCACTCGGGAATGGATCTGGTTGTGAGACAGATTGTTCTGTCCAAAGCGATATGGTTTGACGAGAATCCGCAGGAGATTAAGACTGATTACATAGAGGCAATTAAGCGTAAGCTGCTGGAGGACCAGCTCAATGTTGTGCTTATTGGAATGCCGGGAAGCGGCAAGTCTTCGATTGCAAGAATGATGGCAAAGGAGACCGGCAGAGAATTCATTGACGTTGACAGGGAGACTGAAGCACTCATGGGAGAGAGAATGCAGGATGTGCTGGTCGATGAGACAAAAGGTGAAGCTTACATGCGTGACTTCGAGACTCGGGCTCTGAGAGAAGCATGTTCACGCACCGGCTGTGTCATTGCAACCGGCGGCGGATCAATACTTCGTCCGGTCAATCGGGATATAATTCGTGAGAATGCCTGCGTTGTGTACATAAGAAGACCTCTGGCACAGCTTTCAATGAAGAACAGGCCGCTGAGCCAGAAGGAGGGCGTAGATAAGCTTTACAAGGAGCGCGCGGGTATTTATTATAGGCTTGCGGATGTGGTAATTACCAATTCGCATACCTTCGGCGAGAGCGTCGACAGGAATGGTGCCAAGAACTCCTACACCTATGATCTCAAGCGTTTTGCCTACAAAGTAATTCGCGCTTCATATGCGAAGCTTGACGACATGATTGCTATGCACACCTACAGATACGAGGCTGCAGATAAGAAGAGAAAGAAGAAATAGAAATCAAAGAGCTGTTGCACTAACAAAATCAATTGTTAGCGCGACAGCTCCTTTTTTGACAATCAGTATCTATCTTTGGCAAGTAGATCCGTTCCGGCAGACTGGTCCTCTTTTTTAATTAAATGTGAAATGTGGCCTGGGCAGGTGCTTCAACAAAATTGGGCACATGGATTTTTCGCTATATGGGTGCAGCCTTCGAATCTGCAACCATTCTTTTAGCAGTGCCTGATTCTGGACACACTGATTTTTCTCTATAGAGGGAGAACCCTCGAATCTGCAACCATCTAGCGGACTTTCAAAGCAATAATTTACAGAAAATCGCTTTCAGATAATTCAAGCGTGAGCCCAAATGGTTGCAAAAGCAAGGCCTCTTGTCGTATAGTGCAAAATTCGTGTGCCGGAAATTCCGGATTAATCAGATGATGGTTGCAAAAAACAGGGCTAAGGGCCTATAGTGCTAAAAACGTGTGCCTGGGCGGATGCTTCCACCTGGGTCAGTCAATCACTGCTTCAAAAGCAAGTTCTCTAATTGTGTGCCACAAGCACTTCGCCTTCCATGCCTTCAGGAACCTCAAGGCCCATCAGAGTAAGAAGTGTTGGCGCAATATCGGCAAGCTTGCCGCTGCTTGTTTTGAACTGTGCCGGCTCACTGCAGATGTGGCAGAGAGGGACTCTCGATACCGAATGTTTCGTAACAACCTTGTCATTGTCGTCAAGCATGTAGTCAGCATTACCGTGGTCTGCAGTCAGCAGAATCTGTCCGTCCTTTGCCAGGATTGCATCCGCAATCTGTCCCACAAGACCGTCGAGAGTCTCAATCGCGCTTACAGCTGCATCGAAAACCCCAGTGTGACCAACCATATCAGGATTTGCAAAATTCAGGATATAGAGGTCATATTCGCCTTCTTCGATTTTCTCAAGAACCTTTGCAGTTACATCCGGCGCACTCATCTCCGGCTTGAGGTCATAAGTCTCAACCTTTGGCGAAGGAATCAGGATTCTGTCCTCACCCGGATTAGGCTCTTCGACGCCGCCATTGAAAAAGAAAGTAACATGCGCATATTTCTCAGTCTCTGCAATTCGAAGCTGTCTGAAGCCGGCATCTGAGATTACCTTTCCCAGAGTCGGATCGACATCCTCAGGAGGGAAGGCTACCGATACATTCGGCATAGTTGCATCATATTCCGCCATACATACATAGCAGAGATTCTCATACTTTTTCTTTCTGCTAAAACCATCATATTCCGGGTCGACGAGTGCTCGTGTTATCTCACGCGCTCTGTCAGGCCTGAAGTTGATAAAAATGACAGAGTCTTCGTCTTCAAGAGGTTTTGCACCTACAACAGTAGGCTGCACGAATTCATCTGTCTCATTTTTTGCATAAGACTCGCTGATTGCTTCCGCTGCATCTACCGCCTTGAGACCATCTCCAAGCGTGAGCGCATCGTAAGCTCTGACGAGACGCTCCCATCTTTTATCACGATCCATCGCGTAAAAACGACCGGAGATTACTCCGATACGGCCGATGCCGAGTTCCGCCATGTAACTCTCGAGATCGTCGAGATACTGCATCGCGCTCTGAGGCGGTACATCTCTTCCGTCGAGCCAGCAGTGAACATATACCTCGCTGACATTGTTCATCTTTGCCATTCTAAGGACTGCCTTGAGGTGCTCGATGTGGCTGTGCACACCTCCGTCAGAGAGAAGTCCCATTATGTGAAGCGCGTGGCCTGAAGCAGCATTTTTCATTGCCGCAAGCAGAGCCTCGTTCTCGAAAAATCTGCCGGACTCGATTGAGCGGCTGATCTTGAGCAGGTTCTGGTAGATGACACTTCCTGCGCCTATGTTTAAGTGGCCCACTTCGGAATTGCCCATCTGACCGGCAGGAAGTCCGACCGGTTCACCGCTCGCTTCCAGAGTTATCATTGGATATTTCGACATGATTGAATCGAGGTGCGGCTTACGAGCGGCAGCGATTGCATTGCCGTGCTCTTCGTTTCTGATGCCGTATCCGTCGAGAATCATAAGCATAGTTGGCTTGTGTTTCATATTCTCAATTGTCCTCCACTTGTGGAATTGTTGTTGCAGATATTATATCACATGCTCTTTCAACTGGCATTGAACTTGCGTATATTGTACAATCTTGGTATGAAAGTGAAATTTACAGAAGAACAGAATAAAGCGATTGAGACTCTGGACAAGAGCATACTGGTCGCAGCGGCAGCGGGCTCAGGCAAAACCGCAGTGCTGGTTCAGCGTATTGTCAACATCATAACTCAGGAAAAAGCTGATGTCGACGAGATGCTTATAGTGACTTTTACCAATGCGGCAGCTGCTGAGATGAGAGTCAAGCTCGCTAAGGCAATCAAGAAGAAAATGAAGGAAGACCCAGATAGCAGGGCGAAGCTCGGGCCTCAGCTGGATAAGCTATACAGAGCATATATCTGTACCTTCAATGCTTTTGCTATAAGAATAATCAAAGAGTTCTTCTATGAGCTCGACATGGAGCCAAGCTTCAGGATATGTGACGAGGTGCAGAGCACCATGCTGCAGTATCAGGCTGTGGAGTCGCTTTTCGAGGAGGCGTTTGAGAAAGATGACCTGATTGAAGGAGGCTCTTTCCGCGAATTCCTCAGACTGTACAGCAGTGACAGAAATGAGAAGCGGATAAAAGAATCGATAATTGATTCCTACGGCAAGCTTAGAACCATGCCGGATTATTTCGAGTGGGCGCATCGCAAAGCTGAAAGCCTTAATATTGACAGAGACAGTTTTGCAGGAAGCGATTTCGAGAAACATATTGCGACAGAGTTCAGCGCATTTATGGAGCAAGCCGTAGAGGGTCTCTGTGAGTCGCGCAATATTTTCTGCGGAGCCGATCTGGCAGACCTTTTTGAGGAGAAAGGCTTTGATGTGGAGCTTGAAACTGCGGAGGCTATCAGAGACGAGCTGAGAGAGGGTAAGCTTACTTCGGAGCTGGCTGAGAGAATTGAAGAATTCAACATCGCAGCACTGCCGGGCAATGTAAAGAAAATATACAAAGACGCACTCAATTCTGTCAGGGATGAGCTGAAGGCGGTGAGAGAACCCCTCAGAAAGGAGCTCGGCAATCTCAAAAGCGGATATATGGATCCTTCCCTTGCTGCGAGAATCGATGAGCAGGGTGAGGCTTACAGATACACAGAATACTATCTCAAGCTTCTTGAAGATTTCGAGAGACGTTATGAAGCGTTTAAGAAAGAAGAAGGAGTGCTTGATTTCGGAGATACGGAGCATATTGCTGCCCGCATACTCAAGAATGACGACATCGCGAATACACTTCGCGACAGATTCAGATTTATTTTTATCGACGAATATCAGGATACGAACAATATCCAGGAGTCTCTCATCTCGAGGATATCCAGAGAGGATAACGTGTTCAAGGTCGGCGATGTAAAACAGAGCATCTACCGATTCAGACAGGCGGAGCCGGCGATTTTCCAGAGAGTATACAGAGAGTATGCATCCGAGGATAATTCTGATGCTGAATCCATCGACCTGAACAAGAACTTCCGCTGCAATCCGAAGAGCGTAGAGTACATCAATGAGATTTTCTCATCTGTGATGGAAGGCTACGATGAAGCGGCGAAGCTCTATCCGGGAGTGGATTACTGCCCTGAGGAATACGACTTTGAGCCAGAGACACACCTTCTCGTCAACCATGGGCTTGATGCAGAAGAGGATGATGGAGATGATGAGGCTGACGATGAACTCAGGAACCTTTCAGTGGTCGAGGGTGAGGCTGAGTATGTTGCGAATATAATCGGCCGTCTGATTGGAACAGATTTCTATGACACTGTGACACGTGAGGTGCGCAAGGTTCAGGCAAGAGACATTGTTATCCTGCTTCGAGGCATCAAGCGAAAAGGCGATGTTTTCGCGAAGGCTCTGCGTACAATTGATGTGCAGTCACACGTTGAGGAGGATTCTGACTATTTTAGCTCTGTGGAGATTGAACTTGCAATGTCTCTCCTCATGGCTATAGATAATCTCAAGAGAGACGTGCCGCTGCTGGCGACACTGCACTCGGAGGCCTTTGGTTTTGGTGCTGAAGAGCTTGCAGAGATAAGAGCTGCACACAGGATGCAGCTTAGGGCGAACGGCGAGAGCACCTACAATATTCCTTTCTGGACAGCTCTCGGATGGTACGAAATCTACGGAGAGGATGCGGAACTTCAGTCGCGAATCATTTCTGCGAGAGGACGTCTTCTCGAGTGGAGAGAACTCTCGACGATGATGCCGATAGATGATTTTGTATGGAAGGTTCTGACGGAGTCCGGATACTACCTGTACGCAGGCGCAATGTCGGACGGCGGAAGACGGCAGGCCAATCTGAGAACTCTCGTGGACAAAGCCGCCGCTTATTCGAAAGAGGCAATAGTATCGCTGGGAGATTTTATCAGATATCTTGAGGTGCTTAAGGGCAAGAAGGTAAAAACAGCGCAGGCGAGCATGGTCGGCAAGGATGACGATGTTGTGCGCATTCAGACTATACATAAGAGCAAGGGCCTTGAGTATCCTTTTGTAATTGTTGCCGGCCTCGGCTCGAGGTTCCATGGCGAGAAAGCCGAAAAGGGATTCATGTTTGACACTGATCTCGGCGTGAGCCTTTCCTATGTAAGTCCGGACAAGAAATTCTGGAGGATGACACTTCTTCAGAAAATGATTCAGGATAAGTCGAACGCTGAGTACATGGCGGAGGAACTCAGAATTCTCTACGTTGCGCTGACAAGAGTAAGGAACAAGCTCATTCTTGTTGGAACACAGGATGAAAGCGCGGCGGAGAAGCTGCTGGATGGAAAAGCCGGTGATTCCTGCTTCTATTCTGTTATCGGGGATTCACTTCAGACCCCATATAATCGCTTCTACATTAAACCGCTCGAGCGAAAAGGCAGCTGGGATTATGCAAAGAAAACCAAGTCCATAATCGCTTCGTGTCTGCCGAAGGAACGGGGGGAGATTCCTGACGACGAGGTATATGCTGAGGCGGCAAGAAGGCTTGACCATGTATATCCTGAGCAGAAGCTTAAGCTCAAGGCCAAATATTCTGTAAGTGAACTCAGAAGTGAAGCAGTCAGAGCAGAAGCAGAGATAAGCATACCTGACGATGAGCCCGTTGCTATTGTTCGCAATTCAAATAATCAGAAGCGCAAAGCAAGAAGCACAGATATCGGCATAGCATATCACAGAATAATGGAGTTCCTGGATTTCAGCAGGACCATCAGAGATGACGGCAGCGTGGATGAGGAATATATCAGAGAGTCGGCAGAATACCTGCTGAAGATGAATGCCATAGATGCGGATGCATACGGAGTGGTGGATCTTGCGAGAGTTGCTGCATTCTTCGAGCAGGAGCTCGGTAGAAGAGCTGCAGCTGCTGCGAAGCGCGGAAGTCTGCGAAAAGAAAAAGCTTTTACCCTTGTAAGACAGCGCGGCGGTCAGCCGGTGCTCGTGCAGGGTGTTATTGACTGCTGCTTCGAAGAGGACGGCGAGATTGTGCTTGTTGACTACAAGAGCAGTTTTGTTCGCAAAGGAAAATCGCACGATAAGGAACTTAGACGTCTTCGCAGAGAATATGCTCTGCAGATTGAGATATACAGTGAAGCGGTTGAACAGGGACTCGGCATGAAGGTTGGGGAAGCATATCTGTATCTTTTCATGACCGGGGAAGCGCTTAAAATAGAAGCTGACAGTGCTGAAGATGCGCGTGCCAGGCTCGGCAGAATATGCATCAGAACAGGAATGAATGAGCTCGACGACTACGATTTGAGCGGTGACCCTAAAGAGAGCAGAATACTTATAGAAAGGCTTTCCGCTGCACTGGCTGATGAACTCGGTGCAGACTGCAGTCAGGCTTTCGGACCGGCTCCTCATGATGATGTGTGGAGGGAACTCTCAGAACTCGTTCACAGAGCTTTTCCGCTCGGCCTTTGCTTTGCTGATGATAAGGCTCTTGCAAAACAGGTGCATCAGCTGAGATATGTAATCAGCGCTCAGCAGGTGGAGTATGTGAGAGGAATATATCCATCGGATTCAGATGAAGAGAGTCTTGCTGAATATTTTGCGGCTATAGATGGCGAGTGGTCGGATTCTGAGTCTGACCGACTGCATAATAAGAGGACTGATGCGGCATGGCAGAATCCGCTCAAAATAGAGCCTAATATCAAGCTGGTATGTGAGAATTTCCACTCAGAATTCATACTCGATGCACAGGGCAATTTCCTGTACGTGCTCAATCCAAACGGTGATTTGGCAGGCATAGTCAACGGATCGAGCTTCAATTATGCGAAGGGTAATGACCTCTGGCTTGACGGGGGAGAGAATCCTTTGAGCGTTCATGGTCTGCTCGATGTGCATATAGAAAAAGTGGATCCTGCGTTCCGCAAGGAAGTAATGAATGGATGGTTCTCGCCATCACTTCTTGAGTACAAGACGGGCGGAATATGGCTGGCTGGCAGGTCGCGAAAAAAGAAATTCGCGGCGAAAGTTGCAGCGTGCGCCGGCGATTAAGAATCGGATTAAATAAATAAGGCAGCGGCTTGGCCGCTGCCTTTTGTTTTAACTTATCTGTGACTTGAGAACGTTGTCTCACCAATCATTTCAAGTGACTGGTGGATTGTTCTGTCATCGTCTATGCCAAGTCTTTCCTTCCTTGCTCGGGTGGACATCTGGTGATTCTCATGTATTCCCGGACCACCGAGGCAGCCACCTTCACAGGCCATGCCCTCGATGAACTGAGCTGTTAGTTTGCCCATTTTGGCTGAACGGAGAGCTTTTCTGCACTCTTCGCCACCATTGGCGCGAAGGATATTCAGCGTTGCTTTGATTCCCTCTTCGCAGAGATACTGCTCGCATGCTGAGGCTACGCCACCTGCATTGGCGTAGTTTTTGGCATATGAACTGCAGGTCTGAAGGACCTCATCTGTCTCGGAGAATTCAATATTCTTGGCATTCATCATGGCTCTTAATTCGTAATATGCGATGGCATAATCGGCATTGCCTTCGAGCTTCTGGTCGCTGATCTCAGATTTCTTGGATATGCATGGCCCGATGAAAACTGTTACTGCATCAGGGTGCTTGGTTTTAATCATTCTTGATGTATTGCACATCGGACTTGCGGCTGTTGATATACAGTGCTCAAGTTCTGGGAAGTGCTTGATAATCATATTGACAAAAGCAGGGCAGCAGGATGTTGTCTTCATATCGCCGCTTTCGTAAGCTTCAAGCCATTCTGACGCTTCTGTTCGTGTTGTTATGTCTGCGCCGGCACCGACTTCGTACATATCCTTGAAGCCGAGTTCAATCAGGGCATTACGAATGCTTGCGGGTCCGATGGATGGGCCGAACTGTCCCTCTGTGGCAGGGGCAATCATAGCATATACATCTCTGTCTGACTTGAGTGCTTCTATTACTTCAACAATATTGTCTCTTACTCCAATAGCTCCGAACGGACATCTTGAGACGCATACTCCGCAACGTATGCACTTGTGGTCATCAACAACAGCGAGGCCGTCATCGTTATAGGTGATTGCGTTAACCGGACAGGCTTTCTTGCACGGCCTTTCGAGATGCGCGATTGCGTTGTAAGGGCAGGCTTTGGCACACATGCCGCACTCCTTGCACTTGTTGCTATCGATTACGGACTGATTGCGCTCTGAGCGAATTGCTCCGAATTTGCATGTGCTTAGACATGCTTTTCCCATGCAGTTCTGGCAGTTGTTGGTTACAACATAAGAAGAGATAGGGCAGTCAGCACAGGCAGGCTCGATTATCTGGATTATGTTGTTATCGTCCAGCTTGCCTGCGGGTTTGTTCATTGCTACACGAAGACGCTGTCTGTATATCTCTCTTTCTTTGTATACGCAGCATCTCGTTGTTGGGATTGTACCGCGAATCTCACGTTCCGGTATGTATTCAACTTCATCCAGTTTTCCTTCAAAAGCAAGTTCTGCGATTCTCTCACATGCTTGTTTTCTCTTAGGATGAAGGCTGATATCGGCTGGTGTTGGCATTAGAGTCTCCTTTATGTGAAAATTTCTGTATTAAGGCGCAAAAAAATTGCTGACCAGCAGCAATACTAACTCCCCCATATATAAGATTGTAAAGCTGAATGCTGGCTTTGTCAAGAAAATAACAGGAACTGCGAGCCTGTAAGCCTGCAATTCCTGTCTGTTTTGAGTACATGTATTAACCCGAAATCAGCTTTAAGTGAGCACGGATTGAGTCTAGAGTGAGCACATGTATTTGAGTGTTCTGCAGAGCTGAGCAACATAGCTCATCTCATTGTCGTACCATGCGACTACTCTTACCATGTATATGTGAGTTCCGCATTTCTCAGCAAGTGTCTGGGTTGCGTCGAAAAGTGAGCCGTATTTCATTCCGATTACGTCGCTTGATACAATCTCTTCTTCGGTATATCCGAATGACTCGTCAACGGCAGCTTTCATCGCTGCATTGAGTGTCTCAATGGAAACGCTGTCTGTCTCATCCTTGAGTGTTGCATCCAGAATGGTCAGTGAGCCTGATGGAACAGGAACTCTCTGTGCAGAACCGATAAGCTTGCCGTCGAGTTCAGGGATTACAAGTCCGATTGCTTTTGCAGCGCCGGTGCTGTTAGGAACTATATTGATTGCGCCGGCTCTTGCTCGTCTTAAGTCTCCCTTTCTGTGAGGGCCGTCCAGAATCATCTGGTCACCGGTATATGCGTGAATTGTTGTCATAAAGCCGGTGCGGACTTCTCTGTATTTGCTCAGGACTTTTGCCATTGGAGCAAGGCAGTTGGTTGTGCATGATGCGCCGGACACGATAGTGTCTTCCTTTGTGAGTGTGTGGTGGTTAACGCCGTACACTATAGTAGGGAGGTCGTTACCTGCCGGAGCACTGATGAGAACTCTTTTAGCACCCGCATCGATGTGCGCCTGTGATTTCTCCTTGGAGCAGAAGAAACCGGTGCACTCGAGAACAATATCTACATCTAGCTCCTTCCATGGAAGGTTATGAGGATCTGCCTCGGCATATATTTTGAATGGCTGACCGTCCACGTAGATGTATTCGTCATCGTTGGTTACTTCTCTGTCATATCTCTTCTGCACGCTGTCGTTTCTGAGGAGATACGCAAGCATCTTAGGACTTGTCAGGTCATTGATTGCGACAATCTCGATTCCCTCCTGACCGAAAAGCTCGCGGAAGGACAGTCTTCCGATTCTTCCGAATCCGTTAATTGCTATTCTCATAGTGAAACTCCTTTCTCGCGGAAAAAATGGAAATTCTTGTTCGGTGACATTATACACCCGTTGCACATGCTTGTAAAAGCTGTCGCTGTTTTCGGCGTGTCATTCAACACATCCGTCCAGGCACTCGTTTTTAGCACTATAGGCCCTTAACCCTGTTTTTTGCAACCATCATATGTTTAATCCGGGATTTCCGGCACACGAATTTTGCACTATACGACAAGAGGCCTTGCTTTTGCAACCATTTGGGCTCGCTCTTGAATTATCTGAAAAGCGGTTTTCTGTAAATTATTGCTTTGAAAGTTCGATGGATTGTTGCAGATTCGAGGGTTCCACCTTTATAGCGAAAAATCAGTATGCCCAGAATCAGCCACTGCTATAATAATGGTTGCAGATTTGAGGGCTGCATCCATATAGCGAAAAATCCATGTGTCCAAGTTAGCTGTGCTAAGCTTGACAAGTGAAAATAAAAAAGAAGAAGCCGTGAGGCTTCTTCTTTCTTTGTTTGATATGAGAGTTAGATCTTATACAAGACCCTGCTGCATCATAGCCTTAGCAACCTTCTCGAATCCAGCGATGTTAGCACCCTGAACAAGAGCGTTCTTGTTGTTGAAGTACTTCTCACCAGCGTTAGCGCAAGCTGCGTAGATGTTAACCATGATCTGGTGAAGCTGATCATATACATCCTGGTGCTGGAATACAGTGTGACCTGAGTTCTGACCCATCTCGATGCATGATGTAGCTACGCCACCAGCGTTAGCAGCCTTAGCTGGACCAACTGCTACGAGCTTGTCCATGAGGTATGTAAGAGCATCGTTTGTAGTAGGCATGTTAGCTCCCTCACAGTAGAACTTGCAGCCTGACTCAACGATCTGCTGAGCGTGCTCCATGTGAACGTCGTTCTGCATAGCGCATGGGATGAAGAGGTCAATCTTGCATCCTGTATCCTGGAATACGCCCCAAGGCTTCTTTCCAGCGAAGAACTGAGCATTAGGGAACTTCTCTGCGTAAGGTGCGCAGATGTTCTTTCCTGATGATCTGAGCTCGAGGAGGTAGTCAACCTTCTCCTGAGTTGAAATTCCATCTGGATCGTAGATGTATCCGTCTGGTCCTGAGATTGTTACGCACTTAGCGCCGAGCTGCATGAGCTTCCAAGCTGTACCCCAAGCAACGTTTCCGAATCCTGAGATAGCAACGTTCTTGCCCTTGATGTCCTCGCCGTTAGCCTTGAGCATCTCCTCAGCGTACCATACGATACCGAAACCTGTAGCCTCTGTTCTTCCAAGGCATCCGCCGTACTCGAGTCCCTTACCTGTAAGAACTCCGCCGTCGAATCTGTCTGTGATTCTCTTGTACTGTCCGAAGAGGTATCCGATCTCTCTTCCGCCAACACCGAGGTCACCAGCAGGAACGTCTGTATCTGGTCCGATGTGTCTGTAGAGCTCTGTCATGAATGCCTGGCAGAATCTCATTACTTCAGCGTCTGACTTTCCGTTAGGATCGAAGTCTGAACCACCCTTACCGCCGCCGATAGGAAGTCCTGTAAGTGAGTTCTTGAAGATCTGCTCGAATCCGAGGAACTTGATGATTCCTGGGTATACGTTTGGAGCGAATCTCAGACCACCCTTGTAAGGTCCGATTGCTGAGTTGAACTGGTATCTGTAACCCTTGTTAACCTGTACCTTACCGTTGTCATCAACCCATACTACTCTGAATGTGATTCCTCTCTCAGGCTCTGTGAGTCTCTCGAGAAGAGCGCACTCTTCGTACTCAGGGTGTGCATCCATTACTGGAGCGAGTGAAGTAAGAAAAGTC